>NZ_JAWYAJ010000451.1:0-11011 GCF_034124845.1 Robinsoniella sp. | reverse complement strand
CCGCTAAGTGGGGCGTGCAGATGGCGGGAATGAATTTTCAAACACGCTCTAGAGCGTGTCTGCTGTATTTCTTATAAACAAAAAGGGGGCAAACTTATGCCCCCCTTTCCTATTCCAATTTATTCTTCATTTGTATTTACTTTACTTGCTCTGGCTTCGACTTCTTTTGCCTGAATATCAGATGGCGCCTGCTCATAACGTGCGAATTCATATGAGAAGTTACCGCTTCCGCCTGTCATAGAGCGAAGTGCTGTGGAATATCCATAAAGTTCTGTCATAGGTATGTCGGCTTCTATTATCTGGTTTCCTTTTGAATCCGGGTTCATTCCAAGTACACGGCCGCGGCGTTTATTCATATCGCCCATAACGTCACCGGTATACTTATCGGGAACTGTTACTTTTAAGGATGCGATTGGCTCAAGAAGTACCGGTGAAGCTTCCATAAATCCCTTCTTGAATGCCTGAACTGCTGCGGTCTTAAACGCCATTTCAGAAGAATCTACCGGGTGATAAGAACCATCATAAAGCACCGCTTTCACACCTACCACCGGATATGCTGCCAGAGGTCCTTTCTGCATAGAATCCTGGACTCCCTTTTCAACTGCCGGGAAGTAGTTCTTCGGAACGGCACCTCCCACTACTACCTGTTCGAATACATATGGCGTTTCCAGATCACCCGATGGTTCAAAACGCATCTTAACATGACCATACTGTCCGTGTCCGCCGGACTGCTTCTTATATTTTGATTCCACATCGGAACTCTTGCGTATGGTTTCTCTAAATGCAACCTTCGGCTTATCCAGTTCAATTTCAATCTTATATTTACTCAATAATTTGCTCTGAATAATATCCAGATGCTGATCTCCCATACCATACAGCAGGGACTGGCGGTTCTCTCCGTCATTAATTGCTTTCATGGTCAGGTCTTCATGCATCATCTTTGTCAGCGCCTGTGAGATCTTATCCTCATCCCCTTTGTTCTTCGCCTTATATCTCTTATATGTATAAGGAACAGACAGATCCATCTTGCCATACTGGATTGGAGTCGTCTTCGTGGACAGGGTATCACCGGTACGTGCATGGGACAGTTTTCCGATCGCTCCGATGTCACCGGCATGTAATTCCGTAACTTCAACCGGCTTGCTTCCCTCAAATACATACAGCTTATTAATCTTCTCTTCCAAATCTTTATCATAGTTAAACAGCGTATCATCATTCTTAATAACGCCGGAGCATACTTTTATCAATGAATATTTTCCGATAAACGGATCTACAATTGTCTTGAAAATATATGCTGATTTTGCCTTGGCGAAATCATAATTCGCCTCAAAGATTTCTTTGGTCTTCATATTAATTCCGGCAAAAGTTCTCTTATCCGGGCTTGGGAAATACTGTACAATATCATCCAGAAGGTTCGCCACACCCTGGATATTTACAGGGGATCCCATAGATACCGGGACAATGGAGCCATCGGATACATTTACGGTCAGAGCCGCCATAATTTCATGAACGGAGAATTCTTCGCCGCTAAAATACCGGTCCATAAATTCTTCGCTTGTCTCAGCTACAGCCTCCAGTAGAATCTCTCTGTATTTTTCAAGGTACTCCAATGAATATTCCGGAGTCTCACAGTCTACCTTCTGTCCTTTCTCAACCCATTTCCTGCTGGCTTTCCGAACTACATTTACATATCCTACAAATTTTTCATTTTCACGAATGGGAAGATGGATTGGAGCTATCTTCTTGCCGTACAAATCGGTCAGCTGCTCCACTACTTCTCGGTAGCTGGCATTGTCCAGATCCATATTTGTTACGAAGAACATTCTGGGTAATTTATATTTCTCACAGAGATCCCATGCCTTCTGTGTTCCCACTTCCACACCGCTTTTTCCGTTAATGACAATCACCGCTGCATCTGCTGCTGCAGCTGCCTCTTCCGCTTCACCTACAAAATCAAAGTATCCGGGGGTATCTAAAACATTCACTTTGACATCATTCCAAATAATCGGTACAACGGATGTGCTGATTGAGAATTTTCTTTTGATCTCTTCTTTATCAAAATCACTTACGGTATTGCCTTCTGTTACGCTGCCTAATCTGCTGGTAATTCCTGATAAATAAGCCATTGCTTCCACTAAGCTGGTCTTACCTGCTCCACCATGCCCTAAGACAACTACGTTGCGAATCCTGTCTGATGTGTACACTTTCATATTCAATTCCTCCAATACTAGTTATTTTGCGAATGACACTGCTGTCATCCCTTGTTTAGTCTATGGATATATTTTACTAAAATTGTCACAATATTTCAAGTATTTTATTCACTTTTAACAAATATTTTTTTAGCCCCAAAATTTCGCCGCGTTAAAGTGACAAAGTATTGACAGAAGTGCTTTTCAATAGTAGAATAACAGGAGCTAAACATAGAAGGAGAATAAAATTATGATTATTGTAATGAAACCTCACGCACCCCAGGAAAACATTGACCACGTGGTGCAGTTAATAAAATCCAAAGGATTAGAAACCCATTTGTCACAGGGCCAGGAAGTAACGATTATTGGTGTGGTAGGGGACAAATCCAAACTGTCCAACCAGAATCTTGAGATCGCTCCCGGCGTTGATAAGATCGTTCCGGTAACGGAGTCTTACAAATTATCCAACAAAAAATTCCATCCGGAACCCAGTGTAATTAAAGTAGGCAATACTGAAATCGGTCCGAATAATTTAACGATCATGGCTGGTCCCTGCGCAGTAGAGTCGGAAGAACAGCTGCTTTTAATTGCCCATGCCGTTAAAAAAGCAGGAGCAACCTTTATCCGCGGCGGCGCATACAAGCCTCGTACCTCCCCCTACTCATTCCAGGGGCTGGAAGAAGAAGGACTCCGTTATATGCAGACAGCCAGGGAAGAAACGGGGCTGAGCACTATCTGTGAAGTAATCAGCGAAAAGGCAATCGAGGCAGCCGCTAAATATGTGGATATGATTCAGATCGGTGCCAGAAATATGCAGAACTTCCAGCTGCTGAAAGAAGCAGGGCGTTCCGGACTTCCGGTATTATTAAAACGCGGTCTTGCTGCAACAATTGATGAATGGTTAAATGCTGCAGAATACATTATTGCGGAAGGAAATCCAAATGTAGTTCTCTGCGAGAGAGGAATCCGTACCTTTGAGACGGCAACCAGAAATACACTGGATATCAGCGCTGTTCCGGTTATTAAATCCAAGTCCCATCTTCCGATCATCGTGGATCCAAGCCATGCTACCGGAGTTAGAGCTTATGTAGCACCTCTGGCTAAATGTGCAATTGCAGCCGGAGCAGACGGACTGATGATTGAAGTTCATAACAATCCGGCATGCGCACTTTCCGACGGGCCGCAGTCACTGACTTTTGAGCAGTTCGATGGACTTTCTGATGAACTGACTCCATTTGCAAAACTTGCAGAAAGGACTTTTAAATGAATGATGTAACCGTTGGCTTTATCGGCCTGGGACTCATTGGCGGGTCGATTGCCAAAGCCATCCGCTATTTTTATCCGGAAACAAAAATAATTGCCCATACCAGAAGCCGGTCTACGATTGACTATGCTCTGGCGGAAGGCATTATTGATGCTGCATGCGAAGGGATTACACCGGAGTTTGGCAGCTGCGACTATATATTTTTATGCGCTCCGGTAGAATCCAATGCCGCTTATCTCAGTCAGTTGAAAAATTTAATTAATAAAGATTGTATCCTGACGGACGTAGGCAGCACGAAGACCGATATCCACGAGAAAGTCATTGCCCTTGGAATGGAGGATAACTTCATCGGCGGGCATCCCATGGCGGGCAGCGAAAAGACGGGGATCATAAATGCAAAGCGTCATTTAATTGAGAACGCCTATTACATTCTTACCCCATCCTCCACTGTTCCGGCAGAAAAGGTACAAAAGTATCAAAAATTTGTATCTGACTTAAAAGCAATACCCCTTGTATTAAATTATGAAGAACATGATTTTGCAACGGCTGCCATCAGCCACCTGCCCCATATTATCGCTTCCACCCTGGTGAATCTGGTAAAAGATTCCGATACCAGGAATGAAACCATGAAAACAATTGCAGCAGGAGGCTTTAAAGATATTACCAGGATTGCTTCTTCTTCTCCTGAAATGTGGGAGCAGATCTGTACAACTAACAGCAGTAATATCCTGACCGTTCTAAACCGCTATATTGAAAGTCTGAACCAGGTAAAGGCCGCTTTAACCGAAAAAGACAGCCGGGATATCTATCAGTTGTTTGACAGCTCACGGGAGTACAGGGATTCCATCTCCGACTCTTCCAGCGGTCCTCTGAAAAAGGTTCATATGCTTTACTGCGATATGGTAGACGAGGCCGGCGGGATCGCTGCTCTGGCAACCATTCTTGCAACCAACGGAATCAGCATTAAGAACATCGGTATCGTACATAACCGTGAATTCGAAGAAGCTGTACTGCAGGTAGAGTTTTATGAAGAAAATGCATTAAAAAAGGCTGTTGATCTGTTGAGAAAATACCGCTATACGGTTTATGAACGGTAATCCCAATGCCTAAACGTGTTTTTACATGCTTAAGACGTGACGCTGCAATTTACAAGCTGTATTTTAACACTTATTTGCTATTCGCATTTTACATTTACTTTACGGATGATTGTACATATGGAGGATTTTAATTTTATGGAATTCACAAAAACAAAAGCGTTAAAAGGAGAAATTACAGTCCCCGGTGACAAGTCCATCTCACATCGTGCCGTTATGTTCGGCGCTCTGTCACTTGGAACAACAGAAGTGCGAAATTTTTTACAGGGGGCTGACTGTCTTTCTACCATCAGCTGCTTTAAAAAGCTGGGCGTTGCTATTGAAAATACCCCGGACTGCATCCGCATACATGGGAAAGGACTCCATGGACTCACCGCTCCCACAGATATTCTGGATACCGGCAACAGCGGTACTACTACACGGATGATTTCAGGTATTCTGTCCGGTCAGTCTTTTGAAAGTATTCTAAACGGCGATGATTCCATTCAGAAACGTCCCATGAAGCGGATTATGGATCCCTTATCCATGATGGGTGCCGAACTGGTCAGCATCCGGGATAACGGCTGTGCCCCTCTTCGGATCATTGGTAAACCGCTGCATGGAATACACTATGTCTCACCGGTAGCATCTGCTCAGGTGAAATCTGCTGTTCTGCTTGCAGGACTGTATGCAGATACCCCTACCAGCGTTACGGAACCGTCTGTATCCAGAAACCACTCGGAAATTATGCTGAATTATTTCGGCGGTAACGTCACCTGCGAAGGAACAACTGCTACAATCCTTCCAAATCCGGTTTTAAAAGGACAGCAGGTATCTGTTCCCGGAGATATCTCCTCCGCTGCCTACTTTATTGCAGCCGGACTGATCGTACCCGGTTCTGAGATCCTGATTAAAAATGTTGGCATCAATCCCACCAGAGACGGCATCCTGCACGTGTGCCGGGAAATGGGCGGTAATATTACACTGCTTAATGAAAATTGTGATAATGGCGAACCTACTGCAGATATTCTTGTAAAGCACAGTAACCTAAAAGGCATAACAGTAGGCGGCTCCATCATTCCGACACTCATTGATGAACTGCCCGTCGTTGCAATTCTAGCTTGTTTTGCCGAAGGTACCACAGTTATTCAAGATGCTCAGGAACTAAAGGTGAAAGAATCTAACCGCATTGACGTAATGGTGAATAACCTCGCTTCCATGGGTGCCGATATCCAGGGCACGGATGACGGCATGGTTATAAACGGCGGGACTGCTCTTCACGGCAGTACGATTCAAAGCCATAAAGATCATCGGATTGCCATGTCATTTGCTATTGCGTCGCTGGCAAGCAGCGGCACAACTCATATTGAAGATGCAGACTGTGTAAATATCAGTTATCCCGGATTTTACCGGGATCTGGACGGGTTAAAATCTTAACTCTCTTTTTGATAACTTAATTAACTGCATCATATGCAAAAAAGACGGTATCCGAACTATTAAGATACCGTCTTTTCTTATGAAGTTCCCAGCAATTCTAAACCACGCTCTAATACTATAGCGAAATTTTCAGGCTACAAATCAGCGAAACCCAAATTTATCCTGTTCTATTTCAACCACAGATCCCGATATTCAATAATTGCATTGGGGGCAACTGTTAGAAAACGTCCCGCAGGCCATGGGCCTTTCAATAATTGCACCAGATAGTCAACTGATGCACCGAGTTTTTCCTGTTCCAGTTCCAGTGTAACTGCGATTTCTTTTGTTTCTTCCATGAGTGTCTCAATGGGATAGCATCCGGTATCCAATATTCCAAGCCTTTTATAATGCTTCAAGATTTCTCTGTAAAGCGACTTCGTCCTTCTTACCCCGTACTTTTTCTGGGCATACTGATATTCCGCCCATATATTCTGTTCTCCGTTCAGCCACCCTTTGCTGAGAAAATAGGTGCCTTTCTGCCTTGCTATCTCCTCTCTTCGCTGAACAGAGCCGAGTAAAAGTGTAATACAGTCATCCACTCTGGGAATAATTACTTCAAAGTTACCTGCCTTTAAATTCTGCACCGAATTACCACAAAATCCCATTGCCACAAGTACTCTTTCGCAATCTGTAATTCCACTGAATGTCTCCTGTAACCGTGCTCTTAATTTATCCGGAGTATTGTGAAGTCCCGACTCTATCCAGATGATCGGATAGGTTAATCCGGTTATTTGGAGGGCGGTTTCCAGTTCATCCTGAAGGGTTTTACATCCTATGATGGTAGTATTCATAATACGAAACGCCTCCTTCTCAAGTGTAGACCGGCATAAAGATCAATATATAGGGGCGTATTTACGCCGGTCGGTTGGCGCATGGGTTACTTGTCTTTCACAGGTCCAATTCTCCCTGCCCGGAATGCTTTGTTATACTTTCTGCAGAAACGATCCTGATTAAGCAGTGCTTCGGCTGCTAAAATCGTTGCGTAGGTATCCCGGTTTGTAGGATCTACAATAGCGGAATCCATTCCCGCAGATAGTGCCAGCGCAAGGAAATTCTGATTCACGATTTTCCGGTAAGGCATTCCGTAAGAAATATTGGATAATCCCGACGTTATTTTAACTGTCGGATATTTCTCTTTAATATTACGGATCGCTTCCATAAAGTTCAGCATGGAATCATTTACTGCCGAAAGCGCCAGCACTAACGGATCAATGTAGATACGTTCCGGTCCAATACCGTATTCCGCTGCTTTTTCGATCAGTTCAAAGGCGATCTCCGTTTTGCGTTTTGCGTCTGCCGGAATGCCCTTATTATCACAGGTTAATGCAACTACTTCCCAATCATTATCCTTTAACAATGGGAAAATCACTTCACATTTATCCCCTTCTCCTGACACAGAATTGATAATTCCCTTCTTTTTAGCCAGAGGCATCACCTCTTTTAAGATCTGAGGATTGGGACTGTCAAGACAAAGTGGGGTATCTACCGTATCCTGTACGATATTCATCAGCCAGATCAGTTCCTCCAGCTCCTTCTCCGGAGCGCCTCCTGCACACACATCCAGAAAATTGGCTCCGGCTTCCGTTTGGCGGATTGCCAGATTACGAATATATTCTTCATCTCTGCCTGCTATCGCTTTTGCAGTCGATGGAATTGCACCATTGATTTTTTCTCCGATTATTATCATATATCCACCACCTATGCTGCACTGCCGGACCACTCACGGCAAGTTTTGATTGTATCTGCCGGATTTATTGCCCAGGCATCTGCACCTACAAGTTCACAAACCTTTTCTGTAACCGGTGCACCACCGATTACGATCTTGACATCTTCCCGCAGACCTGCTTCTTTAAATGCCTCGATCGTAGCTTTCATAGAATCAATCGCCAGTGTCAGAACACCGCTGAGACCGATAATATGAATGCCATCTTCTTTTGCTTTTTTTACAATTTCTGCTGCCGGAACATCGATTCCCATATCCACAACATCAAATCCACTTGCTTCCAGCATTGCTTTTACAATATTTTTTCCAATGTCATGAAGGTCGCCTTCTACGGTACATAAGATCATTTTACCCGCTTTTTCACTGGATTGAGACAAAAGTGCCGGACGAATAATATCCATAGCTTCCGTCATCAACTCCCCGGAGAAAATCAGATCCGATACAAAATATTCCTGGCTTGCAAAACGCTCGCCCACAATATTCATCCCATCCTGACACGCTTTCATCGCCTCTCCGGCTTCAGACCCGCCATCTTCCATTACTTTCTCCAGTATTTCTAATACTTCATCTTCCTCTAAATCTCCCATTGCATCCTTTAATCTTCCAAAATCCGCCATATAAAATCCTCCTATCCATCCGCATGGTTTATTCCCTCGAGCAACGAGCCAATCGGACACGCTGGAGCGTCCATTTGGCGACTGCTGCGAGGGTTGCTGTACGTCCATTGGACGTTCGTTTCGTAACGACCGGAGCAAAAGCCGAGAATAAATACCCCGCTGCTCTCAGCGTTACAAATTTGATGCCCCGTTGCCTGCAGCGGGGTTTTGACTTTATTCACATAAGAAATACAAATATTTTATAATATCATTTTCCAGATTCATAACAATTTCCCTGGCACTTTCCGGCGTTTCCGGATTTAATTGCTGATACTGCTCCCAGGTTCGGTAATACTTACTCTGAATCGGTGCTACTTCTGAATGTGTGTAATCTTCCTTATTAAACTGCATTCCCGCTGTCTCACCTGCATTTTTGTATACCCCATAATCCCGTACTGTCTCACAGACAGCAATCAGGTTCTCAAGGTTAATGTCGTTATAGGTCAAAGCTCCCTTGTCAAACTGGAATATAAATTTACCATCCGGCATCATGATATCCAGGAATTCTTTGGTATAGTCAATGCATTCCTGTTTGGTAGCCGTTCTCAGCATGCCAAGTGGGAACAGTCCTGCAAGGATATGTTTCTTTCCAAGCTTTTCTTTCACCAGCTTCGCATCACCGATCTCGAAGGTCAGGTATGTATCAGTCGGCATTTCGTAGAGATAATCCAGGTAACGCATCCAGTCATGTTCGCAAAATGCATTCATATGAAGACCCAGGGATGCATAGTCATTTGCCTGACGCAGGAATGGTTCCCACCATAATTTTTCAAAATCTTTTTCCTTCATATAAGTAGCCAGATGCAGTGGGAAGAATACCTGTCCATAATTGCTGATCTTCTTTGGAATACCAACCATATAATTAAGGGGATATACAGCTTCCACTGCAGCTGCAATTTTATCACGCTTTCTGCGAAGATCCATGCACATGCCGCTTAAACTTCGCATATTGTCTGTCAAAATATCAAGAGGCGCATAACACATTGCTTTCGTTGCAGGATCTGCCGCATAATAACCATATTTTTGAGTCAGCGCTCCAATGATTGCACCATTTTTCATCATAAACTGGTTTCGCGCCGTCATCCCCTGATTTAAAGCAAACATGGCTCTCACAGGATCTTTGGCAAAATCCAGTGCACTATAGTTCCTGGGAAGAATCTTCTCGATCAGACAATCAATCGGGTTCTCAATAAAATCATCATATTCTTCCGGCAAAAGACCTACTGTATTGGGATGCTGCATCAGCCCTGACTTATTCATTTTAAAGTTATTAGATTCAAGGGCCTGATAGGAATCCGGCATACGTATCGTTCCGCCAAATACACAGATATCAGAGGGCACCTTCTGGCACAATTCATCTGCAGCCTGCATCAGTATCTCCGGATGCCAAGCAGCTTCTTTTCCGTCCACACCCGCATATCCTGCAACGACTTCCAGCGTTAGATTTACATTGATCGGCACACGTTTCGGAATCTTGTTATCAAACACATCATGAAAGATCTGCGTTCTCTCCTGTCTTAATTGTTCAACATCACCCATTAATAATACCTCCTTATAAATGGAATCGTTTTTAGTTTTCATTCACAACCGCAATATAGGTATTAAAAAAAGACACCCCGCTGTGCCATTTCCTTTTACCAATACTCTTTATTCGTGATTATCACGTATTTTTAAAATCACCACCCATTTTATGTCGTTATTTTGTATAAAATTATTGTATCACCTTGCCCAAATTGTGTCAAGTTATATATTATTTTAAGTATATTTCGAAAAATCCGTTATTATATTAACAAATATATTAAATTAATCGTCTTGCTCGAAATAAAACTCTTTCCAACATGTCCAACGAAAGATTTCTACCTTTTTCCTACTTTTTATGCATCATAAAAGTCCGGTTATTTACAAATCTGAGAGAATTATGACGGCTGGGAATATTAAGGCTCTATATTCTTTCTCTTTACAGATTATATTAAAATACCGGACTATTTTTTGATTTCTTTATTAACTTATATTAATAAAAGTGTTGATTTTCCTATAATGCAGTCAATCACCGCATAAAATCCCGCGAAACATCTGGTCAAAAGCAGGATTGGCTTTTTTTAATGATATAAGCTTCCCTTCCCTGGAAAGGAAGCAATGCTCAGTCTCTCCGTTACAGCGGACTTCTTTCGTTTCTCTATCCCGAATGATGTAAGACAAGGTCATTTTAATACCATTATATTTTTTTAACCGTGCCTCAATCAGTACCGTATCGTTAAAATGTACCATGGTTCTGTATTGGCATTTTACAGAGAGTACGGGACTTAAAATCCCAGCCTCTTCCATTGCCTGGTATCCAAGACCTGTCTGCTCCATGAGATCAATTCTGGCTTCTTCAAACCAGCGGATATAATTGGAATGATGGATAATTCCCATCTGGTCTGTCTCATAATATTGTGCTTTGTGCTCGTAACATTTAAAATTCATCAACTGTCCTGCTCTCCTGTCATTTACTGCCCTGTTTTTCCGCCAACAATAACTTCAGCATTTCATCCCCGGGCATTGGTCGTGCATATAAGAATCCCTGGATAAAATCAATACCGGATTCCTTAATAAACTTATCCTGCTCCGGTGTCTCTACACCTTCTGCA
>NZ_JAWYAJ010000450.1:0-8425 GCF_034124845.1 Robinsoniella sp. | reverse complement strand
AAAAGGATAAATTGTGTAAAGAAGCTGCAAAGGTGGTCCGTGATGGAGATACCATCTTTATTGATAACAGTTCTACTACGCTGAATCTGATACAGCATATGAATCCCAGATACCAGGTGACGATTATCACAAATTCCATCCGGCTTCTGCTGGATGCTTCCCTTCAGGATCACTCCAACCTGACCCTGATTTCCCTGGGCGGGATTTTCAGAGCCAGTAACTACTCCCTTACAGGAATTATGGCTAATGAGTGGATCAACAACTTTCGGCCGCACAAAGTATTTCTCTCTTGCTATGGAGTGAATGTAAAAGAGGGGATCACGGATAGCAGTGTTTATGAAGTGGATGTTAAGCGTCTGATGATGGAGAAGGCACAGGAGGTTTACGTGCTGGCAGACGCCACAAAGTTTGATAAGCCTGGTGTGGTGTACCTTGCAGATTTTTCTAAGATCGACTTTTTGGTGACCAACAGAGGGCTTGCTTATGATCAGGAAGAGTATCTGAAAAAACAGGGAACACAGCTTGTAGTAGCTTCTGAGCAGTAAATGCGGGGGCAAAATGAAAAGAATAGCGTTTGATTTAGGAGCCAGCAGCGGTAAGATGATGCTGGGTGAATTCGATGGAGAGCGCCTTCAGACTCAGATTATTCATCGCTTTCCAAATAGGCAGGTCAACGTGGGTGGTGATCTGTACTGGGATATCTTAGGGATCTACACAAACATAACAGAGGGGATCCGTAAGGGGAGAGTTCTGGCAGGCGAAGCCATCGGGAGTCTGGGGATGGATTCTTACTGCAATGATTTTGGTTTGATCGGGAAAAACGGCGATCTGGTCACCCAGATGCGCTGTTACCGGGATCCGCGCATGGCCAGAATGTCGGATGAAATTTATCGGAAAGTGGGAAGGGAAGAACTTCACCGGATGACGGGAAATCAGAATGCGACGTTTAACACCGTAATCCAACTGGCTGCCATGATTCTGGAAGGGGAGGGATACCTGCTGGAAAATTCAAGCCGGCTTCTGCACCTTCCGGATCTGCTGACATATTTTCTTACTGGACATATGTACTCGGAATATACCATAGCTTCCGTGACACAGATGTTTGATTTTAGGACAAATGACTGGCACAGAGAGATTACGAAGCGGTTAGGAATACCAACACATATACTGGGACCTGTCATAGAGCCGGGGGTGGCAGCCGGTGTATTTACCGAACATGGGGCAAGGGAGATTGGAGTAGAGAAAATAAAGGTGATAGCGGTGGGAGAACATGATACTGCTTCTGCGATTGCTGCGTTACCGTTAACGCATAAAAATGCCGCCTATATTAGCAGTGGTACCTGGTCACTGATGGGAGTGGAGACAGAAAAGCCTATCATCAATGAAGATACGTTCCGGTACAATATTGCCATTGAAGGCGGAGTGGAGCATAGATACCGGATGCTGAAAAATATCATGGGACTGTGGCTAGTGCAGGAATGCCGGCTGGAGTATGCCAAGATGAAAAAGGAGTATGATTTTGAAGAACTATCGAAGTTGGCTGAAAAGGAACAGCCATTTCGAAGCCTGGTCGACCCGGACGATCCCGTATTCTATATGCCGGGAAATATGCTGGAGAAAATACGGGATTACTGTACAGCATCCGGGCAGCCGGTACCGGAACGGCCGGGACAATATATAAGGGCTGTAAAGGAGAGCCTGGCTTTTAAGTACAGGTGGGTAATGGAGACTTTGGAGAAAATCAGGGGAGAGGAGATTCAGACTATCCATATTTTAGGTGGGGGCGGGCTGGATTTGCTTTTGAACCAGTTCACAGCCAACGCTTGTGGGCGACCGGTATACGCAGGACCCGTGGAAGCAGCACTGATGGGAAATTTCCTAATGCAGATGAAGGCAGAGGGAGAGATTACAAATATCTCTCAAGGCAGAGAGATACTATCCAAATCCACGGATATTAACTGTTTTTATCCGGAGAATATCACAGACTGGGAGGAGCACTATCAATATTTTAAGACTATCTGCGACAGGGGAACTATAAAGAGATGTGATTGCTTCCGGAACAGAATATAAAGACTACATATAAAAGACAAACAAGGAGGAGTTTACTATGGCATTAAAATATGCATGCATCACCGGATCATTGGGAAACAGGGTAGACCGTTTTATGGCGGGTGGGTATAAAGAAGACAATACAGCCGAAGAGCGTATAGCAGGCCTGGCGGAGACAGGCGTTGTGGAGGCACTGGAGCTTTGCTATGATCCAGACGGGGATGAGAACAATCCGGAGGAGATACGGAACTGGGCAGAGAAATATGCATTTAAAATTTCTGGTGTCAATGCACCTTTAAATGGTGACAAACGTTTTGCCTACGGTTCTCTCACCAACACGAATCCGGAATATCGGGCTCTGGCAATCCAGTACTGTAAAGACAGTGTGGATTTTGCCAAAGCTGTGGGAGCTGAGTTTGTCAATATATGGATGGGTGAGGATGGTTTTGACTATGTTTTTCAGACAGACTACACCAGGCAGTGGAATCTGATGGTGGAAGCAATTCGGGATATATGTGACTATGCACCGGATATGAAGATTGCACTGGAGTTTAAGCTGAGAGAGCCCAGGAATCGATGTACACTGGATACTGCTGGCACCACACTTCTGCTGGCAAAGGATGTGGAACGTCCTAATGTGGGTTTAACCGTGGATCTGGGGCATGTATTCCAGGCTCAGGGAAATATTGCTCAAGTGGTTGAGATGTGCGCAAATCACGGTATGCTCTATAATCTCCACATCAATGACAACTACAGTGCATGGGATGATGACATGATTTTGGGATCTGTGCGCTATACCGAGTATATAGAGCTTTGTTATTCATTGCGAAAGATTGGTTACAACGGCTGGACATCGGTGGATATTTTCCCCTTTCGTGAAAATGGATATAAGGCTGCGGCAGAGAGCATTCGGTTCATGCAGATCTTTGACCATGCTGTAGATCTGATCGGCAGCGATAAGCTGGCAGCGTGCATTGAGGGCACGGATGCCACAGAAGTATTTGGTTTGATTAGAGAGTCTATCTTTAAGTCCAATACCCCGTAGCAGGCGGCTGGGTATCAGTTTTGAAGCTGCCCGGGAATAAAAGAAGAAATGGAGTGAGCGCATTGAGAAAAGAAGTGGAGGAAAAACTTTGCCGTATCCGTTCATTTATGGAGAATGAGGGGTATCAGGGAGTTCTACTTACATTGAATGAAAACTTTTTTTGGATGAGTGGAGGCAGATGTGCCTTTGTAGATAAGAGCACAGGGGTCGCAGCATCGAAGTTATTTGTGACAAAAGATAAGCAGTACGTGATCTGCAATTCCAGTGAGCGCTTCCGGGTTATGGAGGAGGAACTGTTGGAAGGGGAGTTTGAACTGATCTCATACCTGTGGCATGAGGATGAGAAGAATGTACTGAATTCCTTACTTCTGGATGGCAGATATGCCAGTGATAACGGAATCTGCGGAAGCGATAACCGCGAAGCCGATATCCAGAAGCAACGCTACGTGCTTACAGAAGCAGAAATTGTCCGTTATCGGGAGATTGGTTTGGAGTGTGCAGGGATTGTAGAGGAGTGCTGCAGGAGGATACACAGGGGGGAAAGCGAACTGGAAATAGCTGCCCGCACTGTACAGATGCTGATGGAAAAAGGGTATCAGATCCCTGTGTGCCTGGTGGCAGCGGATGAGAGACTAAAAAAGTACCGTCATCCTATTCCAACAGAAAAACAGGTGGATAAATATGCTATGACAGCCATCTGTGCCCAGAAGTATGGTCTGACGGTATCTGTCAGCCGCATCGTATCTTTGGGGGCGGTAGATGCACAAAAGACTAAGAGGATGGAAGCGGTTCAAAGAGTAGATGCAGCTTTTATCCTGAATACAAAGGCAGGAGTAAAAGCCGGAGATGTTCTGGAAAAGGGATTCTCTGCATATCAGCAGGAGGGATATGCAGAGGACTTCCATCTTCACCATCAGGGTGGCGCTCTGGGATACCTCACCCGAGATTATTGTGTCAATTTTAGAACCGAAGATACGATCCTGGATAGTCAGGCATTTTCCTGGAATCCTACTATCGCCGGCGTGAAATCCGAAGATACCTTCTTGGTGTCTGGCGAATCACAAGAGGTAATTTCCCATACGGGCAACTGGGTTTACAAGGAGATAACCCTGAATGGCAGAAGTATCTTAAGACCAGACATTCTGGTGATATAGGAGGTATAAACATGGAAAAAAGCTATAGGGAAGAATTAGTAGGGGTCTTTGGCAGCCCTATTGATGAAAACCCGACTGTGGTGGTGGCGAAGGCGGCTTTCGAGGATCTGAAGATTCCCTACAGGTATCTGACCGTACTGGTAAAGCCAGAGGATTTAAAGGATGCCATGCAGTCGCTGAAGGCGTTAAATATGAAAGGGATACATCTGACTATTCCACATAAGGTGGAGGTACTGAAATACCTGGATGAAGTGGCAGATGATGCCCGTATTATGGGGGCGGTTAATACTGTATATGTAAAGGACGGCAGGCTTTACGGAGAGAATACCGACGGAAAAGGTTTTATTACATCGTTAAAGGAAGAGCAGATTCCACTGGAAGGGAAAACGGTCATGCTGTTGGGAGCAGGTGGAGCTGCCCGGGCAATTGCGGTGGAACTGGTAAACGCAGGGGTAAAAAAGATTCTGGTTGTGAACCGTCCAAGGTCCGGCAGGGGATCTGCTCTGACTAAGCTTATAAATGAAAAAACAGGTGCTCAGGCAGAGTATCTCCCCTGGGAGAGTACCATTGCAGTACCAGAAGAGGCAGATATTCTGGTAAATACCACAAATATTGGACTTTATCCAAATGTAGACCAGAAACCCGATATTGATTACGATACGATGAAGAAAGGGATGACAGTCTGCGATGTGATTCCTAACCATCCCCATACCGTGTTTTTAAAAGAAGCCGAAAAACGGGGTATAAAAACCATAGATGGACTGGGAATGCTGATCAATCAGGCAGAGATAAGTTTTTATCTCTGGACCGGCTGCAGATGCAATCGCAACGTGATGAAAGAAGCGCTGGCAAAAGAGTATGGATTATAGTGTGACAGAAAGAAGGTAGAGAATTATGGTAGATTTATCATATAGGAAAGAACGGGAAGCTATGGCAAAAGTGGCATATTATATGTGGGACCGCAAGCTCACAAATGCAGCGGGAGGAAATTTTGCTGTACGTGTGGACGATAACAGGGTGCTGATTTCTCCGTCTTTAATGTCAGAGAGGCACTTTTGCGAGATGAAACCTGAGGATTTTCTACTCATTGATTATGAGATGAATATCTTAGAGGGAACCGGGAAACTTTCACGTGAGGGGTACATGCATGTACTGCTTCTTAAAAACTTTAAAAATATAGGGGCAACCATTCATGCCCATCCACAGTACAGTATGGTATTTGTGGCTCAGAGCAAGCCTATCCCCAATATTACTGAAGCGACAATGAAGCGGGGGCCTGTGGAATGTATACCCTATACCGAAGCTTACACAAAGAATCTTCATGAGGAAGTGTACCAGTATTTTGATGAGAGACGTATTCTTGCGGAAAAATATCCCATTGCAGCCATTATGCCTCTGCATGGGGTTGTAGTATCCGGTTCTGATCTGTTTATGGCATACAGCATGCTGGAAAGGATTGAGGCAGATGCCATCTGCAATATATTTAAAAATCAAATTTGACGGGGTTTACCAAAGTGAGCAGCCCGGGTTTACAACGCAGAAATTATTTGCACCGGGAGGCACATCTGTCAGTAAGCAATTTTAAAACACGCTCAGGGAGGGATATTATATGGATCATATAGATCAGGCATATGAGCTTGCAAAGGAAAGATATGCAGCCATTGGTGTGGATACAGAGAAAGCCTTGAAACAAATGGGCCGGGTCAGGATTTCTTTTAATGCATGGCAGTTTGACGATGTAAGAGGATTTCTGAAAAAGAATAGTGCTATGAGCGGCGGCATTCTTTCTACCGGTAACTATATAGGGGCAGCAACCAACCCGGAAGAGCTGCGTCAGGATGCAGATATGGCTTTTTCTCTGATACCTGGAACGCACAAGCTTAGTCTTCAGGCAACTCAGGTGGATACGGATGAGCAGGTAGACCTTGATGATATACAACCACATCATTATCAGAATTATGTGGACTGGGCAAAGGAGCGGGGGATTGGCTTGGATTTTAATCCCAGCTGCTATTCCCATCCCAACTCAGAAAGGGGATTTACCCTATCCAGTAGTGACAGGGGGATCCGAAAGTTCTGGATCAGGCACTGCCAGTGCTCCAGCCTTGTGGGTGAGCACTTTGGCCGTGAGCTGGGTATACAGGCAGTGACCAACCACTGGATCTGTGACGGATATAAGGATTTTCCGGCGGATCAGTTTGCACCCAGGGAGAGGTTGAAAGACAGTCTGGATGAGATTTTTCATAACTCTGTTAACCAGAAATTGAACCTTGATACACTTGAGAGCAAGCTGTTTGGCATCGGAGTTGAGGCGTATACCGTGGGTTCCCACGAGTTTTATATGATGTATGCGGCAAAGAATGGGCGCAGCCTGTGTCTGGATGCAGGGCATTTTCATCCCACCGAGGAAGTGGCGAATAAGATCAGTTCTGTGATGATATTCTCAGAAGAGATGGCACTGCATGTTACCAGACCCATGCGCTGGGACAGTGACCATGTAGTTTCATTTGATGATCAAACGCAGGCTATGATTAATGAGGTAGTACGGGGCGGATGGCTGGAACGGGTACATATCGGGACCGACTATTTTGATGGAAGCATCAACAGAATAACTGCTTGTGTCACCGGAATGAGAAATACGTTGAAAGCATTGATGAGAGCACTTCTTGAACCAGCGGGCAGACTGCGGGAGTTGGAGATGGAAGAGAATTATTCGGAGCGCCTGGCAGTTATGGAGGAATTGAAAACTTTCCCGTTTGAAGCTGTGTGGGATTATTACTGTCAGGTTAAGGGAGTCCCGGTGGGGCTGGACTGGCTGCCTGAGGTAAAGAGGTATGAACGGGAAGTGTTGAGTTACAGATAGGAGAAACCATGGAGGAGAATTTAAAGAGATATGAGAAGATCGAGGATCAGGAAAAGCGGCTGAGGTTTGTTAAATTTGACAATGAGGATGCCTGGCGGCTGGGCAGCATTTTGGTAGAGGAAGCAAAAAAGCAGGATGTCTCCATCGCAATTGATATTCTTATTAATGGGTACCAGGTATTTCGGTATGGAGCACGGGGAACGAATCATTATAATGAGATCTGGCTATCGAGAAAAATCCGTTCCGTTTATACCATGCAAATGAGCAGTCTGAAACTGTACTACATGATGCTCATAGGAAAAGAGGATATCTACCAGGGCGGATACCTGGATCCTGCACAGTTCGCAGCAGTGGGTGGCGGGTTTCCGATCTATGTAAACGGTGTCGGCTGTATCGGTGTACTGGCTGTATCAGGACTGACTCATCACCAGGATCATGATATGGCAGTAGAAGGACTGTGCCGGTATCTGAATATGGAAGTGGAGAGGGTTAGGGAATGAAGGATTGTGAATGACTTTTTTGAAGGAATACGGTTGTGAACAGTAAGGGGAGTGAGGTGATGAGTTCATGGGAAAGTATAAAGTGACGACCTGGGATATTGCCTGTGCAGCGGGGGTATCCCAGGCTACTGTTTCTATGATATTGAATAAAAAGTACAATGTATCTTTTTCCAGAGAGACTGTTGAAAAGGTGGAACAGAGTGCAAAAGTTCTGGGATATGTCATACCTAAAAGGAGGATTAAGAAAGACTACAGGACAGAAAAACTCATCGTTGCCTTCTGTCCCACCTTTACGAATCCCTACTATGTCATGCTGCTTCAGGGTATTGAGGAAGTAGCCAGTAAAAGAGGATATGGGGTTTTTATCTGCAATACACAAAGGGATCTGAAGCGGGAAGAGCAGTATCTGAAAATGATGGCTGCTATGCGCCCTATGGGGATCATTTATACCTGCAATCCCAGTCCCTGCTTTAAGGAACAGGTACAAGACTTGGCGGACATAATTCCCCTGGTCATTATTAATAACCGGGAGAACATCTCTGAGGTGGACGCAGTTGAACTGAACAACACCAAGCCGGGAAAGCTAATGGCGGAGCACTTAATGTCACTGGGGCACAGGGATGTGGCGTTTATTTCTCCACCTCTGACACGCAGACAGCAGCAGAGGTTTAAAAGGGTGGAGGGATTTGTAAAGGAATATGAGAAGGCTGGCCTGAAGGACCGGGTGGTTGTGAAAGCTGCGGATGAGGAACAGGATACGGATATCCCCAGCCTGGATTCTGAGTATAAAATCGGCTACACCCTGACCGGGGAG
>NZ_JAWYAJ010000449.1:0-9070 GCF_034124845.1 Robinsoniella sp. | reverse complement strand
ATTTTTTCTTACGTCTTACGCTTGGTTTTTCGTAATGTTCTCTTTTACGAATTTCCTGCTGGATACCAGCTTTAGCGCAGTTTCTTTTAAAACGACGTAAAGCGCTATCTAAAGTCTCGTTTTCTTTTACGATTACATTTGACATAGTCTCACACCTAACCTCCCTCCAGTTGTAGATTGTGCATAATACAACTGTACGGGTATTTTTATTGCACTAATAGTTATTATATCATATTTTTTACATACGTCAACTAATTTTGCATTTTTTTCGAATACAAATTTCAAACTTCCCTAAAACACCAATCTTATTATGTTTTTCATAGATTAACCATGCATAAAATGTTATACTTTGTTTAAAGATGACTAAATAATAATATGCTAATCAAAAACTGTCATCTTATTATTATTCAGTTTTAGGGAGAAAGTTATGATACAAATTTTATTAGTGGAAGATTACGAAGCATTAAGAACTGAGTTAACTGAAGTTCTGATGGCGGAAGGCTATAAGGTCTTCCCTGCCAATACCCTCATGTCCGCACTGCACACTTTCAGAAAACAACAAATTGATTTGTGTATTCTGGATATCCGCTTACCGGATGGAGATGGTTATAGCCTATGTCAAAAATTCAGAGCTGTCTCTGATGTCCCAATTATTTTTCTGACCGCTCTGAATCAAGAAGAGCATATCATCCATGGCCTAGAAATTGGTGCAGATGATTATCTTAGTAAACCTTTTCGGCTTGGTGAATTTCTGGCAAGGATAAAAGTCCAGTTAAAAAAACATAATATACAAGAGCAACAAGGGGTTATCCGCCACAGCGGCAATTTGACATTTGATATACAAAATTATACAGTCAAAAGCAATAATCAAGAAATAAACCTGTCTCCTGTGGAGTTCCTGCTTTGTATGGAATTAATCTCTGCCAAAGGCGCAGTGGTTAACAGAAATCAGTTACTGCAGCTGCTCAGTGATAAAACAGGCAGTTTCCCTGAAGATAATACACTTACAGTATATTACAGCCGGATCAAAAAGAAAATCAGTACTTTCAATGGATGTGAATATATAGAAACCGTCAGAGGCTATGGCTATCGTTGGGCAATAGCAATTTACGAAAAAGAAAGGCGGCAATATGAATTGGAAAGATGAACGTAATTTCAGAAATATAATCCTGTCAGCTGTTCTAACAGCAATTCTTTTCTTCTGCCTGCTCTTCTATTCCTTGTTTGTTATGGAGAAAAGGTATGAAAGATATGAAAACGCAGCATTAGGCCTCATCATACAGGAGTATGGAAATCCGGATAATCAATTTATCAACCGCTTGCTTTCTCTAAATGAAACTGGTGCCGAATTAGAAGGCAGGAATTATTTTAATGATCATGGCTATGAAATCACCCGTTCTCTTGTTATGTTGGATAGAATGAAAAAAAATGTTTTATTTCCATGTCTGGGCATATTCCTTAGCACCTGCCTTTTTCTTTTTATTACCAGAAGAGAATTATGCTATTTTTATAGAAGCCTCCAGAACCTCAGTATAAAAATCAGAGCCATAAACCATTTTTCCAAAAATACGGATGTTCATCTACCTGAGCCTGGTATATGGAAAGAAATCACCCATAATATAAAATGGGTTTCCGATCGAATAGATTGGATGGAAGCATCTCGATTCTTTGAAAAACAGAACATAAAAAAAGACTTCGAAAATGTGATACATCAGCTTAAAACTCCGTTGACAGCATGTTGTTTATACATTGAAGGTCTTCAGCAAAAAGAAATTGATCCAATAAAAAGTAAAAAACTACAATCATGCCTTACTCAATTAGACAAAATAAATAATATCATCCAGGAGCTATTATCTCATCCGAATAGGGTGAATGAAACATCTGTCTTCCTCTACCGCCATAATCATATAAAGCATACAATAGAACATGCCTGGATTAGACTGACTCCTTTAGCGCTCCAAAAGAACATAACCGTTCAATACGACGGTTTGGAAAATATCGAATTTATCTATGATGACAGATGGATGACAGAAGCTTTTGAAAATCTGCTTAAGAACAGCATTCAGGCGGCCTATCAAAATAGCGTTATTAACATTCATTTAATGCGGAATCCTGGTAATCTGAAAATAGAAATAAGAAATACCGGGGAACTACTAAAAGAAAGAGATCTTATTAAAATTTTCGAAAGATACTATTCCATTCTCCCCAAGGATCAGTCCGGACATACCGGAATTGGCCTTCATATGGCAAAATCAATTATCTCAGGGCATCATGGTACTATTTCTGCTGAAAATAGAATTGACGGAGTATGTATCATCATTTCTCTTCCTGTATTAACGGGTTCTGATACCTACGAGCATGAAATCTGATACCTGCACTGTGAATGGCTGTTTGTCACTGAATTGTAAGGTTTATGTATTATAATAAAATTAATATGAAAACGCTTTAGCGCGTGTTTGACAATACTTTCTTACAGCTGTGCGTCACTATTTGTGTGGAACAAGTTTAGAAAATAGAGAGGTCGCTATATGGAGATTATGTACATAGAAAATGTAACAAAGATTTATCAAAATGGTATCATATCCACACCTGCTTTGCAGGAAATTAATTTATCCATCGAAAAGGGGACGTTCAATACCGTTATCGGAAGAAGCGGATCTGGTAAATCGACTCTTCTAAATATTATGGGAGGTTTAGAATCTCCCAGCGCTGGGAAGGTAATGTTAAATGACACGGATTTAGCAAAACTAAATGAATCCGAACTGGCTGCTGTACGTAGAAAAAAACTGGGCTTCGTTTTTCAGGCATTCTATCTTCTTCCTGAATTTACGCTTTATGAAAATATATTGATACCAACTTTTTTAGATGAACAGGAGGTTGATTCCGCCTTCATTGAAGAGATCCTGGACAGGCTTAATCTGCGGAACAAAAAAAATAATTATCCCGGGCAATTATCTGGCGGAGAACAACAGCGGGCTGCGATTGCGAGAGCTGTCAGTATACGCCCAGATTTATTATTAGCAGACGAACCTACCGGTAATCTTGACATTAAAAGTGGTGGAGAAGTCATGGCGCTGTTAAAATCACTTCAAAAAGAAATTGGACAGACCACTATTATGGTTACGCATGATCTGGACTTAGCCCGCCAGGCAGACAGAATTATTATGCTTGAAGACGGTAAAATCATGAATAAATTTTCTGTATAACAGGATAAGAGTAGTGTCTGATGGAGTACATGTTCTATAAAGGAAAGGTATGAGACGATGAGAATGAATAATTATTCCCTTGCCTGTCTGGGTATCCGAAGAAGAAAAAAAGATACCATTACTATGATTTTTGTATCTGCTTGTGCCATGATTCTAGTATTAGTTGTTTTAATCTTTCAGGATAGTATGCGTAAAACAGAATTAGAACAGAGAAAAAATCTCTATGGTGCCTGGTGTGCATCCGTCTCCATAGCATCTGATTCTATGAAAAATGATTTGAAAGGGCATAAAATAGTAAAAAATGTTGCAAGTATAGAAACATACGGCTACATTGTACAAAACGATAAAGCAAAAGGATGGATAGGATCCATCGATAAAGATACGATTGATATTGGTAGATTAACGCTTTTAGACGGTACATTCCCAGAACATGCTGATGAGATAGCATTGGAAATGAGCGCTTTAAGCAATATGGGATATTCCTATGATTTAGGGCAGAACATAAACTTAACCATTGTCTCTCAAGATAGCCTGGAGATGAAAGAAAAAACTACAGTAAAGTCTTTTCGCTTATGTGGAGTATTACAGGATTACTCTAATTATTGGAAAACAGATGCTTATGCACTGCCTTCTGCTATCGGTATTCCTTCTGCCTTTCAGGATCTTCCTTCTCAAAAGAAACTCTTGGTAGATGTGGAAGAAAAATATTTTCCGGCATTGCAGGATTTAAAAAAAATAACGAACAGAACCTTTTTTGTAAATGATTATACCTATTATGATTTACCTGGTGGAATAAAAAAAGAATCAGATCTGCTGTCGAGTCCAAACTTATTTGTTGCTATTATAAGTGCCTTAACTATATTTTTTCTATGCCAGATTTTCTCCTACTCTTTGCGTCGCCGTAATCAGGGTTTCCGTTTAATGTCTGTTCTTGGCGCCGATGGAAAAAAAATCAGAAGGCTAATTATATGGGAAGCCTTTTATATTTGGACTTTGTCAATTCCTTTTGGTTGTATCTCGGGGCTAGGTATTACTGTTCTAATATTGAAATTACTAAATCAAACAAAAATTATGACCATTTATCCTGATTTTGATATTGGCCACATAGTACTGGGCATATTGATTATCTCTGTCTCTATGTGGGGTGGAATGTGTATTTCCCTTTTACATAACTTTAAACGTAAACAACACAATTCACTGTTTATTCCAAAACCATGCAAAAGAGCTTTTTCAAAAAACGAAATATTTCGACGGGAACGGGTTTTGGATAGAAAAAATTCCTTACTCTCTCTGGCAACCTCTACTTTATGCATGGGAATTATATTATTATTTATTTTTCTTTCGCTGACAAGATATCGTTCATATGAACAATGGAACCATGAGTGGAAGCCAGATTATATTTATGGTTCCACATTGGCGGCAAAAGCTAACCCCCTATACCATTTTCCAGAAGACATGCTATCACAAATCAGCATGGTCTATGGTATTGAAAATGTATGTACTTTGCGTGCAAGTGGGTATCTCCCACTATCTTGGAATAATAAAAGTTCCAGTAATTATGCTAAACAAATAATACGGCAATATTATCCAGAACGTGCTCATACGGCAACTGACAACTCTCTAGACTATTTAACAAGGACAAATGACGTTTTTACTTATGTGTTCGGAATTAACCCAGAGGAACTTTTTTACAATTATTTTGTGAATGAAATTGATGAAGGAGGGATCAACAAAGATAGGTTCACTGATGGAAATGAAATCATTTTGATATTACCAGACTATGAAGATATTGGAGGCACTTCAGTCAAAGAAAATCAGAATGGATTATCTAAATGGAAGGAAACAACACTTTCTCCTCAGGATATACTCAGCATCAAAGGAGAAAACGGGTGGATTGAAGTAAAAATCGGCGGTATTATACGAGAACTAAAAGATAAGTACAAATCAACGATTGGCTACTTAACAGAATTTCCCTATGGCATAATTGCTTCTGACAATTTTTATAAAAAGTTGGAAAATCCCAAAGGCAGATCAACCTTCGAAGCATTATTTGCATATGCCGATATAGATGCCAACTATGAATTAACGGACAGGCAGATGGCCTCCATCCAAAATAGCAGCCCGGACTTTCAGAACTGGAGAATTGAAAAGGAACTTACACAAAAAAGTATGTTTTCCAGTTTAAGCCTTTCAATCATCCTGATACTTTCCACGATGCTTTTAGCAGCCATCATACATTGGAATATTATGCTGGCAAGGGCAGAAAGCAGTAAAAAACGTTGTGGCATTTTCCGGGCGCTTGGAATGGGAAAGAAGGATTTATTATATATGTATCTCAGTTCTTTTTTTCGAACTCAATGTATTTCATTAATTTTGGTTCTTTTTTTAGGTTTCACTATCTGTTTTGGGAAATATTATTTTGATTCTTCTATATTTCTTAACGTGGTGGAGATGACAACATCTGATAAAATATCGTATGTTATATCAAAATTTAATACTCTGGCACCCTGGACTGCACTTACGATAGTTCTACTTATATATCACATCGGAATGTTTATCATTTGTTTGTTTCCGGCGAAAAAATTATTAAGAGAGAGTATTGGGGAGAATATTAAAAATACAAAGTAAATTGAGATATGAAAAAGTGCTGGGTACCCTTAAACTTCATTCTTGGAGTTATGAAGCTTCTTATTGCAGAGCTATATATACTGGTTGGCTATACGGAGCAGCTTCATAAGTTATTCAAAAGATATGTTTGTTAGTATTAATATAACCAATTTTTAATTATCTCTCCTCAAGAAAAAAGAAAACACCGACAAAATGCCGATGTTTTCTTTTTACTTTTACATTTTTATTCACTTTATTTCATCTGGCTCTCCAGCACTTCCTTAGCCTTAGCGATCGCATCATCCACACCTGCCGGGTTCTTTCCGCCTGCCTGTGCCATGTTCGGACGGCCGCCGCCACCACCGCCAACAAGAGCTGCTATTCCTTTAATCAGATTACCTGCATGCGCGCCCTGTTTCATTGCTGCATCAGTCGCCATTGCAAGAAGACTTACTTTTCCGTCGGTTACGGATGTCAGAACAATTACACCCTCACCCAGTTTTTCTTTCAACTGGTCACCGAGATCACGAAGACCGTTCATATCCACATCTGCAAGTTTTGCAGCCAGAAGTTTTACGCCCTTCACCTCTACTACCTGATCCATAACATCTCCAAGTGCATCTTTTGCAAGCTTGCTCTTCAGAGAATCAATTTCACTCTGCATTGCTTTTGCTTCTGCCGTCATATGGTTTAGTTTTTCCAGCAAAGTAGCGGGAGTTGCTTTTACCAGTTTTGCAGCTTTATGCAATTCCTCTTCCATCTCTTTGTAGTATGCAAATACACCGTCACCTGTCAGTGCCTCAATACGGCGTACACCTGCTGCAATTCCTGATTCTGAAACTATCTTAAAGGTTGTGATAATACCGGTATTTGCCACATGCGTACCACCGCATAATTCTTTAGAGAATTCGCCCATGGAAACCACACGTACATCATCTGCATATTTTTCACCAAACAAAGCCATAGCACCGCTCTTTTTGGCTTCTTCCACGTTCATGACTTCTGTCACGACCGGAAGTGCCGCCTGTATTTCTTCATTTACCAGAGCTTCTGTCTTCGTAATCTCTTCTTCTGTCATAGGAGCAAAGTGTGCAAAGTCAAACCGCAGACGGTCTGGGGTTACAAGAGAACCTTTCTGCTCTACATGAGTTCCTAATACTGTCTTTAATGCTTTTTGCAGCAAATGGGTTGCACTGTGGTTTTTACAGGTATTTGTTCTTGTCTTTGCACTCACTTCCAGTGTAACGGTATCATTCACTTTGAACATGCCTTTTACTACTTTACCTACATGTCCAACCTTGCCGCCCAGCAGCTTAATGGTATCTTCTACAGCAAATTCTGCATCTGCAGTCTTAATGATCCCTTTATCGCCTTCCTGTCCACCCATGGTAGCATAGAAAGGAGTCTGCTCAACAAATATTGTTCCCACTTCACCATCTGAAATTGCTTCCACAATTTCTTTATCTGTTGTGAGTACTGTAATCTTAGAAGAAACACTTAAGTTGTCATATCCTACAAATTCCGTAGTCACAGACGGATCTATTTCGTCATAAACCGTAGCATCAGCTCCCATGTAATTGGTTACTTCACGGGCTGCACGGGCTTTCTTTCTCTGCTCTTCCATCTCTGCTTTGAATCCTGCCTCATCAATGGAATAGCCTTTTTCTTCCAGAATCTCTTTTGTCAGATCCAGCGGGAATCCATAAGTATCATACAGGGTAAATGCATTTACGCCTGATAAAATCTTCTCTCCTGCTTTTTCCATATCTTCCTGCATTCCTGCAAGAATCGTAAGACCCTGGTCTATTGTTTTATTAAATTTATCTTCTTCCTGTGTCAGGACTTTGAAGATAAAGTCTTTCTTTTCATCCAGCTCCGGATATCCGTCCTTAGACTCAGCAATAACCGTTGCGCTTAAATCAGCCAGGAATTTACCCTGGATTCCCAGTAAACGTCCATGACGGGCTCCACGGCGGATCAGACGGCGCAGTACATACCCTCTGCCTTCGTTTGTAGGCATAATTCCGTCAGAGATCATAAAGGTTGCAGAACGGATATGATCTGTAATCAAACGGATGGATACATCTGTTTCTTCGCTTTCTCTGTATTTCACATGAGCAAGTTCACATACTTTGTTGCGAAGGGTTGCAATCGTATCCACATCAAAAATAGAATCCACGTCCTGTACCACTACAGCCAGTCTTTCCAGTCCCATTCCGGTATCGATATTCTTCTGCTGCAGCTCTTCGTAATGGCCTTCCCCATCATTTTCAAACTGGGTAAATACGTTATTCCATACTTCCATATAGCGGTCGCATTCACAGCCTACGGTACAGTCCGGGCTGTTACATCCGTATTTTTCACCGCGATCGTAATATATCTCTGAACAGGGACCACAGGGACCTGCACCATGCTCCCAATAATTGTCAGCCTTTCCAAAACGGAAAATCCGCTCCGGAGCAATTCCGATTTCTTTATTCCAGATCTCAAATGCTTCTTCATCGTCCTGATAAACAGAAGGATATAATCTGTTCTCATCCAGTCCGACTACTTTTGTCAGGAACTCCCATGACCAGGTAATCGCCTCATGCTTAAAATAATCACCAAATGAGAAGTTTCCAAGCATTTCAAAGAACGTACCATGACGTGCTGTTTTACCTACATTTTCAATATCACCTGTACGGATACATTTCTGACAGGTAGTCACTCTTTTCCTCGGCGGAATCTCCGCACCTGTAAAATATGGCTTTAATGGAGCCATTCCCGAATTGATCAATAATAAGCTTTTATCATTATGCGGAACCAGAGAAAAGCTCTTCATTGCTAAATGTCCCTTACTTTCAAAATACTCCAGGAACATTTTACGCAGTTCATTTACACCGTATTTCTTCACAAATCTATCCTCCTGATTATCCTTCGTTGTTTCGTCAGACCTCCTTGAGCGTGTTTTAGAATTCATTTTTCAAACACGCTCTTAGATAAGTCATTTACTCTGCCGCCTCTTTCGCATCCTTGCGGTCACGCAGAAACTTGCCAAATCTTATTCCCCCGAATGCCACTGCTGCTACTAAAACCATCTTCACTACAGTTTGTACAAACACTACCCAAAATTCCATTTAGCTACCTCCATAAATTGTGGCTCACAGGCTCCCGCCGGAAGCGGCGTTTATAGCTGCAAACCCGCCAGAGAGCCATGCGTACTTGAAAATTACTTTCTGTACGGCTCTAATCCACCTTAATTTGATGATACCCTTTTT
>NZ_JAWYAJ010000448.1:0-5708 GCF_034124845.1 Robinsoniella sp. | reverse complement strand
TATTGGCGTAGTGATGGCTGTTTTACTGTATGAAGAAGTGAAGGGATGGAAGATATTTCGTACCATTTATTACATTCCCCAGGTTGTATCTTCTTTGATTGTTGGATTTTTATTCGCCATCTTCTTTGGATTTAACGGACCGATTAATACCTTTTTCAGAGCGGTTGGCATGGATGGGCTGGCGATTGAATGGCTGGGGCAGGCATCCAGCGGTCTGGGCGTCATTATTTTCTGCCTGGTCTGGATCAATATTGGCTGGCAGGGAATGCTGGTGCTGGGCGGGCTGGCTTCTGTTTCACCTGACATTTATGAAGCGGCAAGACTGGATGGTGCCGGATACTGGCAGAAACTTTTCCTGGTAACCCTGCCGTTGCTGCGAAGAACCATAGAATATTCGGTTATGGTATCGGTAATCTGGTCATTCACCAGCTTGTTTCCCCTTATTTATTCCCTTACCAGAGGCGGTCCGGGAACGGAAACGATGACCATCGACTATATGATCTATCAAAAATCATTTGTGAGCGGAAGCCAAATGGGGTATTCCTGTGCCATGTCGGTTATTCTCTTAATCATTATATTGATTTTTACCGGAATCCAACAGGGTATTTCCCAGAAAAAGGAAAGGGAGGAGGGAACTGCATGAAAAAAATAAAGTGGTCTAAAATATTGGTCTTTACCGCACTCTGCCTCATGTCCCTCACCTTTTTATATCCCCTTATTTTTATGGCCATGACTGCCATGAAATCCGGGGCGGAATATCTGGCGGACCCTTTCGCACTGCCGAAATCCATAAATCTGGATAATTTTGAGGCATTAATTTCCAGATTTAAGATACTGAAAAATTTTATGAATACCTTTATCGTAGTTGGGGCAAGTGTAGTCTTAATCACCGTCTTTTCCGTGTTTGCCAGCTATGCTTTTACCAAACTCAGATTCCGTGGAAGGAATGTGATGTTTTTAATCATTATTTCTACCATGTTTATTCCGGCTCAGGTCACCATGATTCCAATGTATGTCATTTTTGCAAAATTGCAATTAGTAGATACCTATACAGGTGTTGTATTGTCTTATCTGGCGATGGGAATGCCCAGTACGATTATGCTGATGACCACCTGCTTTCGGGGGATTGACAAGGAAGTGATGGAGGCGGCGAAGATTGACGGCGCCGGTTATTTCGGGCTGGTTGCCAATGTAATCGTGCCAATGGGAATTGCGGGGATTGCTATGTCAGTCATCACCAATTTCATCGGTTACTGGAATGATTTATTTACCCCGATGATTCTTTTGAAATCCATGGATAAAAGGACTGTCATGGTTGCACTGTCATCCCTGATGGCAGACAGGACTTCGGTGGATCCCACTTTCCAGATGACCGGGCTTTTAATCAGCGTAGTACCCACCCTTGTAATTTATCTGCTGTTCCAAAAGTATTTGACAAAAGGTCTGACAGCAGGTGCTGTAAAATAAAACATCATAATCACCGGAAGGCAGGAGGATAAGAAATGAGTGTAAAAATCAGTTTAATCGGCGCAGGATCGGGAATCTTTTCCATTAATTTAATCAAAGACCTGTGCCTTGCCAAAAATCTCTCAGACAGCAGGATCTGTCTGATGGATATCAATGAAGACCGGTTGGATGATATATACCGGATGTGTGTCAGATATGCAGAAGAAGCGGGTACCGCTCTTGAGATTACGAAAACCACTGACCGTCTGGAGTGTCTGCGGGGGGCGGACTTCGTGGTCAATACGGCCCTGGATGGAGGATATGAAAGGCTGAAAGAAGGGTGGAAGGTAGCTAAAAAATGGGGGTACCGTTTTGGCGGAAGTTTTCATATCGTACATGATGAGTCTTTCTGGGTGAATTTTTACCAGCTGCGTCTGATGGAAGAGATTTATCATGATATGCAGAAGGTGTGTCCCGATGCATGGTATATCATGGTTTCCAACCCGGTTATGGGAGGCGTTACCTATCTGACACGGAAATACAAAGGAATAAAACTGGCTGGAATGTGCCACGGGTACGGAGGCGTATACCGGTTATGCGAACTGCTTGGGCTGGAGCGGGAAAATGTCACGTTTCAAGTTCCGGGAATCAACCATTTCGTGTGGCTGAACAGCTTTTATTATAAAGGAGAGAATGCCTATCCGCTGCTGGACCAATGGATTGCGGAAAAATCTGAGGATTATTTTAAAACCTGCATGTACAGCGATGATTTTGGACCCAAGGCAATTGATCTCTATCAAAAATATGGCGTCATGCCCATTGGGGATACCTGCACTCCGGGAGGAGGAAGCTGGGGCTACTGGTACCACACGGATGGGGAGGTACAGGAAGTCTGGAGAGAAGACCCCGATCATTTTTATGAAGAATATTTTCAGACGTCTCAAAAACATGTGGAAGATATACACAGGGCAGCCCATGATGACTCCATAAAGATGATGGATTTCTTCTCCAAAGTGCCGTCGGATGAGCCGATGATCCCCTTAATTGAAGCACTGGCATGCGATGTGGAACGGGTAGTCATTGTAAATATAGCAAATACGTATCAGTACGTAGAAGGAGTCCCGGAAGACTTTGAAGTGGAAATTCCCGCCTTGGTATCTAAAAGGGGGATCCAGGGCATCCATACGCTGCCGCTTCCGAAAATGGTGCAGAGCCATATGAAAAGAGACCGGATTGCATCGGTGGAAATGGAGCTGGAAGCATATGAGAGGGGGAGCAGGGAGCTGCTGACAGAATTAATTATGATGGATCCATTTACCAGATCAAGAGAACAGGCAGAAGGATTTTTAAATGAACTGCTGGAACTGCCGTTTTTGCAGGAAATGAAAGCGTATTATAATTAGAGAAAACAAGGGAAAGCATAGATAAAAATAAAACAGACAAGCTTTTGCACAGGAGACCGGGAAGTAAGGATATCTGATGCAAGAGCTTATCTTTTTTTGTAAGAACATGTTTAAAAATTACTTTCCCACAGCTTGGGCAGTGCAGACAGCAATGCCTCTTTGACGCAGCGTCTCTAAAAATTCCGGATCGGCATTCCAGCCGGTGATAATGCGGTCTGCTTTGTCTAAGGGAGCATAGCTTAAAAAGGAACGTTTCCCCAGTTTCCCGGCATCGGTCATAACAATCGTCTGTTCCGAGCGGGCTATTGCCAGTTCTGCCATAAGTGCCGTGTCGGAATCGGTAGCCATCAGCCCCTCTTCCAGACATATGCCGTCAGCACCGATGAAACATTTTGTAAAATTAAAATGACCGATGAATTTATTGCTGGCATAGCCTGCAAAGTCCATTCGTTTCGGGCGGTATTCCCCGCCGATCAGGATCACCCGGCAGACAGGGGAGAGAACCTGAAGATTTGCCAGAGAATTAGTAAATACGGTAAGGTCCCGTATTTCTTCGGATTCCAATTTCGGTGCCAGTGCCTGGCATAAGTAGTATAAAGTGGTGCCGGAATCAAAAAACAGGATATCGGAATCCTGTATACAATTTATGCCTAATGCCGCAATGGCCTCTTTTTCATCCTGTCTGCTTTCCATCAGCCGGTCAAAGGAATATTCGCCGGGAGTTTTATTAGCAAGCTGAATGCCGCCATATCTGCGGATGACCTTTTGTTCCTGTTCCAGCTCCCCAAACAGCCGTCTTACGGTAGATTCGGAAACATCCAACAGCTCCATGGCTTCTGTGGTAGTCAGCTGCTGCCTGGTCTTCAGTATATTTAAAATGGTTTCGGTTCGCTGTGCCTGTTTATTCATCTGGAAACCTCCTCTTTGTTTTTCTATACCTGTTTGAAAATGTATTCATTTCTATAACCTGCATACCGCAGACAGGTCTGCGGTACTGCTTCAATAGAAAGTATGGAACGCTTTTTGTTCCATACTTATACCCCTTGCATACCGCTGACGAGTCTGCGGTACTGCTTCAATAGAAAGTATGGAACGCTTTTTGTTCCATACTTATACCCCTTGCATACCGCTGACGAGTCTGCGGTACTGCTTCAATAGAGAGTATGGAACGCTTTTGTTCCATACTTACCTATAGTTATAGTATAAAAAAAAGAATCTGTCAATGTATATCCTGATTGAATGACTGAAATAGTTAATTTATGAGAGAAACAATCAAAAATAGTTGACAAGATGAAAGAAACGTTATATTATGAAATAGAAGAAAGGGATCTGCAAACAACGTATAAGGTAAAGGAGGTATTTATTATGAGGAATGATTTAGCCATGTCTCTGGGGGAACTTTTAGGGGAAGAATATGTAAAAGCTGTTGAAAATGCGGCGGTTTCACTGCTGGGTGTTGACCGGGAAAAAGCTGAGAATGCAAGGACGGAAAAGGTGGCATTTTTTCCGGAATCCTATGTGGATAAGCTGGATGCCATGCTTGACAGAATCGGTCAGGTTGTGACGGAACCTTTTAAAGGAAAAATGGATGGGGCTCCCACACAGGCCTTCGCCAAAGCCGCCAATCACGATGCAAGTCCGATTTCCGGATTTGGGTATTACCGGGTTGGACAGGACGGAAAGCTGTATGTAATTGCTAAGAGCGAGCATTACCACACGCCGCTGGGGCATTTTTTTCCGGGATATCAGTTAATTGATCATGCCAGAACGCTTGGAATTTCCAATGCAACACATAATAATACCAGAGGATACATAACCAGGCTGTGCGAGCAGGAATTGGTGCGTAATGCAAATGGACTTGGTAAAGACCAGAAGCAGGAGTTGGAGAACATCTTAAAAAGCGAAGAACCCCATGTATTAAACCGGGTAATCAATCTGGAAACAGGCTCCCTTGCATGCGAAGCGGGCATAAAGATGATGCTTGCCAGATTTTATAAATTAGATAAAACATTTCCGGAGCCAAAATACAGCGGACGGGTACCTGTATTCTTCGTTATGGGTGATTACGAAGGGGGACGTATGGCGAACTACCACGGAACCACGATCATCGCTCAGACCTTCCGGGATATGTGGCCGGATTTCTATAAGAAGAATGAAGAAAATGAAATATATAAAGTGGTTCCCGTAGCAATTAATGATCTGGAGGATTTTAGGAAAAAGTTTGAGAAGTACAATCAGGGAAAATATAAAGCAGCAGGGTTTACCCATGAGATTATTCTGATGAATTATGGAGGCATCCGGCTGGATGAAGAATATCTCAGGGCAGTATACAAGATCTGTCATGACGGCGATACGCCTGTTATGTGCGATGAGATTCAATCCTGCATGTGGTATGACGGCATGTTCCTGTTCCGCCAATATGGTTTAAATCCTGATTTCTCAGTGGTAGGAAAAGGATTTCCGGGCGGACAGTACCCGGCTTCCAGAATTATAACCACCGCAGAAATGGATAACTTAAATCAGTTCGGGGCACTGGTTACCAACGGACAGGAGGAGCTGGCATCCCTGGCTTACCTGATTACCATGGCATTTGTGGAACAAAATGGAAGTGCTGTTTCTGAAACAGGCAGATATTATGAAACCCGTGTGAAAGGATTGAAAGATAAGTTCCCGGAGGTCATCGATTATGTGGAGGGAGAACAGCTGCTAAGCGCCATCACCTTTAAAAATGTTGATGATACCGTTACTTTTGTAAAGAAGATGACAGGTCGGTATTTTGATATCAGTGCACAGGTGTACAAGGCATTTTGTCCGCCCGCTGCCTTACTGAAGCTGCCGCTGATTGCCACCAATAAACTG
>NZ_JAWYAJ010000447.1:17323-18813 GCF_034124845.1 Robinsoniella sp. | reverse complement strand
GTATGCCAGGTGGTGTGAGAGGACGGGAGTTAGTCACTCCCTCCTACTTGATTTTATGGAATAAGCTTATTCAGCCTCGGAACGTTCGTGCAGCGGTGTATATTCTTTATGTTTTGCAACGCTCTTATAAGCAGGACGGATAATTTTTCCGTTGTTTGCCAATTCTTCAATGCGGTGTGCGCTCCAGCCCACAACTCGCGCGATTGCAAAGATGGGTGTAAACAACTCGGTGGGAAGATCCAGCATACTGTAAACAAAGCCGCTGTAAAAGTCAACGTTAGCGCTTACACCTTTATAGATTTTACGTTCTTCTCCGATTACCTGGGGAGCCAGGCGCTCAATCATAGAATAGAGCTTAAACTCTTCTTCTCTTCCTTTTTCTTTGGAAAGGCTTTCTACAAAGGATTTAAATATATTTGCTCTTGGATCGGACAGAGAATAAACGGCGTGTCCCATACCATAGATCAGTCCGGCATGGTCAAAAGCCTCTTTGTTTAACAAACGTTTCAGGTAATTTTTGATTTCCTCTTCATCAGACCAGTCTTTTACCGTTTTTTTCATGTCTTCAAACATCTTGACTACTTTGATATTGGCTCCGCCGTGTTTTGGTCCTTTTAAAGAACCCAGGGAAGCAGCCATAGAAGAGTAGGTGTCTGTTCCGGAAGAAGATACCACATGGGTTGTGAAAGTAGAGTTATTACCGCCGCCATGTTCCATATGGAGAATCAGTGCAACGTCTAAAATCTTAGCTTCCAGTTTTGTAAATTTACTATTTGGGCGTAAAATATGAAGAATGTTTTCAGCGGTAGATAGTTCCGGCTGGGGTGAGTGGATAAAAAGGCTGTTGCCATCGTGATAGTGGCTGTATGCCTGGTAGCCATATACAGAAAGCATAGGGAAAAGGCTGATTAACTGCAGGCATTGTCTGAGGACATTTGGAATAGATACGTCATCTGCCCTGTCATCATAGGAATAAAGTGTCAGGACGCTTCGTGCCAGGGTGTTCATCATGTCCTGGCTTGGTGCTTTCATAATAATATCCCGGACAAAGCTGGTTGGCAGTGTGCGGTATGTAGCAAGCAGGTTGGAAAAATCACGTAATTGCTCTTCCGTTGGAAGTGCTCCGAAAAGAAGCAGATAAGTTACTTCTTCAAAGCCATAACGGTCATCATGGATGAAGCCCTGGATGATGTCTTCCACATCGATGCCGCGGTAGAAGAGTTTACCTTCACAAGGAATCATTTCGCTGTCTACAACGGTATAGGATCGGATCTCTGCAATGTCTGTCAGACCTGCAAGGACGCCCTTACCACTAATATCACGAAGACCTCTTTTTACTTCGTATTTTGTGTACAGCTCCGTGTTGATCTGGCTGGTATCAGTAGCCAGCTTGGAAAGAGAGAGAATATCAGGTGTAATTTCTGAATACGTACTCATAGTTGTTTCCTCCTGTTCTGTTTTGAACGTGTTTGAAAAATCTTTTCTGACAG
>NZ_JAWYAJ010000447.1:0-17313 GCF_034124845.1 Robinsoniella sp. | reverse complement strand
ACAGCTGCTCAAAATGAATTTGATAACACGCTCTAATGTGATAAAGAATTAAAATCCATTCTTTATCATATCATAAATTGGAAAAGAAAAATAGTAAAATTTTTAAAATGTGAGCGAGTAAAGCGACATCGTTCGGGCATCTGCCCCTCGACGAAGTGATTTTAATGGGCAGATGCGTTATGGTGAGCATCTGAAGAGTGTGAACAATAATAAAATAAGTATAAAATAAGGGAAATAGATAGTTATTGCTTGACATCTAAAAATAAAGGTGCGATAATTGAGAACGGTATTTGTGTAAAAATTCATAATTTCTGGTAAATCATTCTTTCTTGAATTATATATTGAAATTAGATGAATACTAGAGTATAATATTGATATAAAGTTATATATCTTAAGTTACCTGGGGTGTTCGACAATCCTATCATTTTGAACCTACATGTACTTTTATGGGATTCCTACATTGCTGTGAAGGATGTCAGGCCACCGTTTGCAGTGGAAGACAGATGGCGCAGTTGCGGTTACCCACCTAGCTTTGCTAGGAGTCAAAAGATAGGAAACGGCACTTTGGGGCTTACAATAAAAAAGAACATTTGCTTAGCAGATGTTCTTTTTTGCGTTATTTATAAAGGGATTTCCGGAATTGTTTTTTGAAGTTCCATTTTGAAAAATGTGGAAAAACAAGTTGTAAGCTTTTTGGACTGGGTGTATAATAGTGGCATCGTATAAAAAGTATATAAAACTATAAGGAGAGGACAAAAAATATGGGGATGATGACGAGTTTATTTGGGAAAACAGGAGATGGCCAGGAAGCCAAAATTGTTACCATCATGAATAAAAACGGTATGGGAATTGAAGTGACAAATTATGGAGCTACACTGGTGTCTGCAACAGTGCCGGATGAAAAGGGGCATATTGAAGATGTGATTTTAGGATATGAGGATGTAACGGACTACGTAGCAAACGGCGGTTTCTTTGGAGCAGTTATTGGAAGAAACGGCAATCGTATCGGCAAAGCTAAAGTGACTATTAACGGTGTGGAATATCAGATGGAGCAGAATGAAAACGAGAACAGCCTTCACAGCGGTACCAGGGGATTTGATAAGGTAATCTGGGATATGGAACTTCTGGAGGATGAAGCTGCCGTGAGATTTACACATCACAGTCCGGATGGCGATGAAGGATTACCCGGAAACTTTGATGTATCGGTTTCTTATACACTGACAGATGAAAATGAAATCAAAATCCACTATACCGGTGTTTCTGATGCAGATACCATAGCGAATATGACAAATCACAGTTATTTTAATCTTGCCGGACATGATAAAGGAACGATCCTGGATCATACTTTATGGATGGATGCGGATGCATTTACCGTAATTGATGCAGAGTCTATTCCTACTGGGGAACTGAGAAACGTGGAAGGTACTCCTATGGATTTCAGAAAAACAAAACGTATCGGTGATGATATTGATGATACATACGAACAGATTCAGCTGGCTCATGGATATGACCATAATTTTGTATTGAATCGAAATGGTGAAGAAAAACTGCGCAGAATAGCGAAAGTGACGGACCCGGCAATTAAAAGAACAATGGAAGTTTACACGGATTGTGTAGGTGTACAGTTCTATACAGGGAACTTTATTGAGAAAACCCAGATCGGAAAAGGCGGCATTCCTTATCAGAAGAGAAGCGGCTTATGTCTGGAAACCCAATTCTATCCGGATGCTCCGAATCATGATAACTTTCCTTCTTCCATTTTAAAAGCGGGCGAAGTTTATGATACGACAACGGTTTATAAGTTTGGCTTTGAATGTAAGTAATCCAGAAAATGGTAAGTTCCGGTATTTTGAAACTTTGGCAGATACATTGGATATGCAATGTATTTCCGGGAGATGAAAAATGCCGGATTTTTGTTTTTCCGTTAAAAAAACACTATGTCCTAATTTTGCGTTCTTTTTCTCCTGTTTTTGGATATACTAGTATATAAATGAAGAGAAAACAGGAGCAAAGAATGAAGGATGACAATACCTTTGGAAAAATTTTAATATTAAGCGGCTGTATTATGGCTTTTTTACTGCTGTGTTTTTATGACACTTATAAAAAAAAGGGTGATGATATCCTGAATAAATTGCAGGAGACAATTCAGACTGATCTGGCAGTACAAAAAGAAACCCAGGAAGATAAAGTCTCAAAAACGGATAAAAAGAAATCCGACGGAAAAGAAAGCGTGAATGATCAAGAAAGCATAGAAGAGCAGAAAGAGGCGCAGGAAGAGAAACAACAGGGAGAAAAAACGAAAAATGAAGAAACGAAAAATGAAGAAACATCCTCCGGAGATACCCAGGCATCAGATGTGGAAAATCCCCTTATACGTGTGCTTATCAAGACGGATGATTATGCAGATGAGTACCATAGCAGCGTGACGCTTCAATGCAGTACAGATTATGTGCTGCAGTATGGAGAGACAACAGAAGAGCATGGTGCTGCAGAGGCGCTGACCCTGACAGCTGACAGTCCCTATTTAAATGACGGGATATTGCGTATCCAGCCTAAGGATGGAAAAGGTGAGATTACATTGCCCGGGCTGAAAAGAGGTTATGAGAATCCTTCGTATCTGGGGAATTTTGAAATTGTTAAAAGAGATGCCGGTCTTCTGGTTATTAATGAGCTGCCTCTTGAAACGTATCTCTGTTCTGTGGTGCCCAGTGAGATGCCGGCAGCTTATCCGTTGGAATCTCTGAAAGTGCAGGCGGTGTGTGCCAGAAGTTATGCCATCAAACAGATGCACAATGGACGTGGAGCGGAATTTAATGTACATGTTGACGATAGTGTCTCCTATCAGGTCTATAACAATCAGAAGAGGGATGAACGTGCCAGCGAGGCCGTAAATGCCACTGCGGGTCAGGTGATGCGTTCCAACGGGGAAATTGTGGATGCGCTATACTATTCAACTTCCTGCGGAGTAAATCTTAGCCAGGATCTCTCACAGGAAACGGTTTTTGCCTCATTTATGACCACAGATAACCACACTGCATATGAAGCCAGTGAGCCCTGGTATCGGTGGAAGGCTGTATTTACAATTGATGAGTTGACAAGACTGGCAAATGCATGGCAGCCGGGCACAGGAAATGTGACAGCTTTAAGTATTGACGCCCGGGAAACAAATGGTGCCATTGCAAAATTTACCCTGCAGGGAGAGAATCAGAGCATTTCCGTAGAGGGAGAATATACGGTTCGTAAACTGCTGTCTCCGGTGAATATTGCAGTAGTAGAACAAGATGGAAGCGAAGCTGCGGGGATGTCTCTTCTGCCAAGTGCATTTTTCTATCTGACTCCAAATTATGAAAATGATGTATTGGTTAGCTATACGCTTACCGGCGGCGGATACGGACACGGAAAAGGAATGAGCCAAAACGGAGCAAGGCATATGGCAGATGCAGGAATGGGATACGAAGAAATATTAAAATATTTTTATGGTGATGTACAGATAGGATAAAATGTTTTATATTTCCCCAAGCGTGCATCTGGTGGGAATGATTTTTCAAATAAGCTCTGGGCTTGCAGTGAGATCAAAAACGTGCTATGATTGGTTCACATAAAAAAGTCAGAGGGGTATTATGAAAGCTATTTGTATGATCATCAGATTTATCTTGAATTTTTTGAGGAAAGCCAAGCGGGACCGTGTGGATGCTTATTCTGCACAGTCTGCTTTTTATGTAATCATGAGTTTTATTCCCTTTATTATGTTGCTGCTGACGCTGCTTAAGTATACCCCCCTTACGCCAGCCGATGTAGTGGATATGGTAATGGGGGTCTTGCCTGCATCCTTCCGGGAGGTTCTGGAAGGACTGGTGGGCGGTGTATATACCGGTTCTACCGCACTGTTGTCAGGAACGGCTATCGCTGCCGTATGGGCGGCGGGAAGAGGCGTTATGGCAGTTACAAATGGTTTGAACTCCGTCCAGGGAATTCGTGAGACCAGAAACTATATTTACATGCGTCTGCGATCTGCTTTCTATACAGTACTCTTTCTGGTTTCCATCGTTGCGGCAATGCTGCTGTTGGTGTTTGGAAATCAGATACATGATCTAATTATCAGATATGTTCCACTTCTAAAAGAATTTTCCGGTTTTATTATCAGTGTCAGAACCATTGCCACGATTACGCTGCTCACACTGTTGTTTATGGCGATGTATAAGCTGCTGCCAAACAGAAAGGACAGATTTGCCAACCTGTTGCCGGGAGGGTTGTTTACGGCACTTGCCTGGTCCATATTTTCCTATGGATTTTCTATCTATTTTGAAATGGCAAAACGAATGTCTTCCATCTACGGAAGCTTGACATCGGCTGTCATGGTAATGCTTTGGCTGTATTTCTGCATGTGGTTTATCTTTATTGGAGCTGAAATAAATTGCTATCTGGAAGATAGTTCGAGTTTTGACTTGACAGATTAAGTAAATATGATAAAATAGGTCATAGAAATAGGAAACAGGCAACAGACTTTAAAAAATGATATTAACAAATAATAAAAAGCGATGAAGGTGTCAGTAGAAGATCATTTTCTTACAGAGAGAGGAAGCCATCGGCTGGAAGCATCCTTAAGTTCAGATGATAAATTCGAATTTCCCACCGGAGCTGCATTTTTGAAATCACAGTAGGAAATGCCGACCATGCGCGTTAAGCATACTAATTAAGAGCCTGCAGCAGCAGGAATTAGGGTGGTACCACGGAACTCCAAGCTTCGTCCCTTACACCAGAGGGATGAGGCTTTTTTTGCGCGAATCAATGAGGCGTGCGCCAAAAGCCCCTGGAGCAAATAGCCTGCTTGCAGAGCGATTTGCGCAAGGAGCTTTTGGCATAGGGCGAAGCCCGCGACCGAGCCGCCAGGCGAGGTGGGCACGCCGGACATGCGGCAGCCAGGCACACACTTCATCCACCCAAGAATCAGATCAAATAAAAAAGGAGAAATATAATGAAAGACAAATTGCAAGCCATCAAAGAAGAAGCACTGAGTCAGATCCAAAATTCCGAAGCACTGGATAAATTAAATGATGTCCGTGTAGCATTTTTGGGTAAAAAGGGACAGTTAACAGCGGTTTTAAAAGGGATGAAAGATGTCACACCGGAGGAGCGTCCGTTAGTGGGCCAGATGGTGAATGACACCAGAGCTGCTATTGAAACATTTTTAGAAGAGACAAAGAAGAAGTTAGAGGCTAAGGTTCGGGAAGAGAAATTAAAGAGTGAAGTAATTGACGTTACGCTTCCGGCTAAGAAGAATAATGTAGGTCATCGTCATCCGAACACCATTGCTTTGGAAGAAGTAGAGCGTATCTTTGTAGGTATGGGCTATGAAGTGGTGGAAGGACCTGAGGTAGAATATGATCTCTACAATTTTGAAAAATTAAATATCCCTGCGAATCATCCGGCTAAGGATGAGCAGGATACTTTTTATGTGAATAAAGACATTGTTTTAAGAACACAGACATCACCGGTACAGGCACGTGTCATGGAACAGGGGAAACTTCCGATCCGTATGATTGCGCCGGGAAGAGTATTTCGGTCAGATGAAGTGGATGCCACACATTCCCCGTCTTTCCATCAGATCGAAGGTTTGGTAATTGATAAGAATATAACATTTGCAGATTTAAAAGGGACTCTGGAAGAGTTTGCAAAAGAATTGTTCGGACCGGAGACGAAGACAAAATTCCGTCCTCATCATTTCCCATTTACTGAGCCAAGTGCCGAAGTGGATGTGACTTGTTTTAAGTGTGGTGGCGAAGGCTGCCGTTTCTGTAAAGGATCAGGCTGGATTGAAATTCTGGGCTGCGGTATGGTGCATCCTCATGTTCTGGAAATGTGCGGAATCGATCCGCAGGTTTACAGCGGTTTTGCATTTGGTGTGGGACTCGAGCGTATTGCACTTTTGAAATATGAGATTGACGATATGAGATTACTGTATGAAAACGATATTCGTTTCTTAAAACAATTCTAATGGAAATTAAGTAAAGAGAGGAAAACAGAATGAATACATCATTATCATGGATTAAAGCATACGTTCCGGATCTGGAAGCGGATGCACAGGAATATACGGATGCGATGACTTTGTCAGGCACCAAGGTAGAGGGATTTGAGAGACTGGATGAAGACCTGGAAAAAATTATAATCGGACAAATTGAGTCTATTGAGAGACATCCGGATGCGGATAAGCTGATTATCTGCCAGGTAAATGTAGGCACGGAAACCGTACAGATTGTAACAGGTGCTCCAAATGTAAAAGAAGGGGATAAAATTCCGGTTGTACTTGACGGCGGACGTGTAGCGGGCGGACATGACGGCAAGAAGACAAAAGGCGGAGTAAAGATTAAAAAAGGTAAGCTGCGCGGAATTGAGTCATGCGGTATGATGTGCTCCATTGAAGAACTGGGATCAACAAGAGAGATGTACCCGGAATCACCGGAGTATGGTATTTACATTTTTCCGGCAGATGCTAAAGTAGGGGAAAGTGCCATACATGCGCTGGATTTAGACGATGTTGTATTTGAATATGAGATTACTTCCAATCGTGTGGACTGCTATAGCGTAATCGGTATCGCCAGAGAAGCGGCGGCTACTTTTAATAAAAAGTTTGTACCTCCGGTTGTAGCAGAAACGGGAAATGACGAAGATGTAAATGATTATATTAAAGTTACGGTAAAGGATTCGGAGCTTTGCCCGCGGTACTGTGCAAGAGTGGTTAAAAATATCAAAATTGCTCCTTCACCCGTGTGGATGCAGAGGCGCCTTGCAGCAAACGGCATACGTCCAATTAACAACATTGTAGATATTACCAACTATGTTATGGAAGAATACGGCCAGCCTATGCATGCTTATGACTATGACACGATTGCCAATCATGAAATTATAGTGAGACGTGCAAATGCAGGTGAAAAATTTGTTACTCTGGATGGTCAGGAAAGAACTATGGATGAGTCCGTTCTGATGATCTGTGATGGAGAAAAAGCAGTTGGTATTGCCGGAATCATGGGTGGTGAAAATTCTATGATTACCGACAATGTAAAAACGATGTTATTTGAAGCTGCATGCTTCGATGGAACGAATATCAGACTTTCCAGTAAGAAAGTAGGGCTGCGTACAGATGCATCCGGTAAATTTGAAAAAGGACTGGACCCCAATAATGCCCAGGCTGCAATAGACCGTGCATGCCAGCTGGTGGAAGAGCTGGGAGCAGGAGAAGTGGTAGGCGGAATGACCGATGTGTACGGCAAAAAGAAAAATCCGGTTCGCATCGGATTTGAACCGGAAAAGATAAATGCACTGCTGGGTACCGATATTTCCAAAGAAGATATGCTGGGATATTTTGAAAAAATTGGACTTAAATATGATGAAGCTGCCAACGAGATTATTGCACCAACTTTTCGCCATGATCTGTTCCGTATGGCGGATCTGGCTGAAGAAGTGGCGAGATTCTATGGTTATGACAACATACCCACGACACTTCCAAAAGGGGAAGCTACCACAGGAAAATTGCCATTTAAGCTGAGAATTGAAGAAGTGGCAAGAGACATTGCAGAATTCTGCGGTTTCTCTCAGGGAATGACTTATTCTTTCGAAAGTCCCAAGGTGTTTGACAAACTGCTTTTACCCGAAGATTCCGAATATCGCAAGGCAATCACGATCTCTAATCCATTAGGGGAAGATTTCAGTATCATGAGAACCATTTCTTTGAATGGTATGCTCACATCCCTTGCATTTAATTACAACCACAGAAATAAAAATGTGCGTTTATATGAACTTGGAAATATTTATCTGCCCGCAGAGCTTCCGCTTAAGGAACTTCCGGATGAAAGAATGCAGTTTACCCTTGGCATGTATGGAGAGGGAGATTTCTATACCATGAAGGGTGTGATTGAAGAGTTCTTTGAGAAAATCGGACTGCATGAGAAGGAAACCTATGATCCAAATTCCGGCAAACCATTTTTGCATCCCGGACGCCAGGCAAATATTATCTACAATGGAAAAGTAGCAGGGTACCTGGGTGAAGTGCATCCGGAAGTGCTGGATAATTATGACATAGGGGATCGTGCTTATGTTGCAGTGCTGGATATGCCTTTGATTGTAGAGATGTCCACCTTTGACCGTAAATTCGAAGGAATTGCCAAATTCCCTGCAGTGAACCGTGATCTTAGTATGGTTGTGCCAAAAGAAATTCTGGCTGGCCAGATTGAGGCGATGATCGCTCAGAGAGGCGGTACAATATTAGAGAGTTATCAGCTGTTTGATATCTATGAAGGCTCTCAGATTAAAGAAGGATATAAATCCATTGCTTACTCTATTACATTCCGGGCAAAGGATAAAACGCTGGAGGAAGCTGAAGTTTCTGCAGCAATGAAGAAAATATTAAATGGTTTGGAATCCATGGGAATCGAGCTGAGACAGTAATATGAAAATTTTCATTATGAGGCACGGAGAGACGGACTGGAATACCCAGAAACGTCTTCAGGGCCGGACCGATATTTCTTTGAACGAAAATGGAAGAGAATTGGCAAGGGTTACAGCAGAAGCATTGCGGGATGTCCCTTTTGATCTGGCAATCAGCAGTCCTCTGGCACGGGCTTTGGAAACAGCTGATATTGTAATCGGAGATCGCAATATTCCAATATTGCGGGATGAGCGGCTCATCGAAATCAGTTTTGGAGTTTTTGAAGGCATGATCAGCAGCAAAGAGTATTATGAGATTCCCGATCCGGACTTTTCAAACTTTTTCCTGGCGCCGGATAGGTATCTGCCACCACCCCAGGGTGAGGACATCCGATCACTTGGGGCACGGACAAAAGCATTTATGGAAGATATTTTAAATCGTGAGGAGTATCAGGAGAAAACCATCCTGGTTACTACTCATGGCGGTGCCATGCGTGGATTATTAAACAGCTTGCGTACATTTGAAATGTCGGATTTCTGGAATGGAGGGGTTCCGAAAAATTGTGGTGTCGCAATCCTGGAGTGCCGGGATGGGAAGGCAGAAGTGCTGGAAGAAAATAAAATATACTATTAGGTGTGAAAAATGGTGAAAATGCCTGTACTGGAAGGGGCTTTTGGTTGTATCCGCAACTGCGAAGCCGCCAACTGGTACAGGCATTTTATGGTTTAATTTTTTAATACTTCGGAAGGAATCGATTTAAATAAATTAATATTTGGAGTATGGTTCGTAAATGCAGCGAAGAAAAATGCTAACAGAAGCAGGAGACAGAGACACAATATATTGGATGTGTGGTTTCCTGTTTTTTTGCATGCACTTAAGTACCAGCTGAAAAAGTAGCAGACCAGAACACCCAGGATGAAGGTCAGAATATCCATAGCCAGGTAGTTTGTTCCGATAATACCGGTGTAAGTATAAAAAAATGCAACGATAAACAACAGTCCGGCAAAGCAGCCGATGGTCTTGGCGGTGACAAAGGAAGAAAAATTCTTTCCGATCATAAAATATTCGATAAATGTGAGAAACAAAAAAGGGAAGAATAACATCTTCAGGTGTTCCCAGGTGGATTCGTTTATAGGGGAAATAAAGGCGATGAGGTAATGGTAGCCGCTCCATTTATATATAAAGTGGAAAAGAGTCCCCAGAACTATCGCCAGCAGAGCAAAGGTAAGCTCATAGTAAAAATATTGTTTTTTAATGGATTTCATAGTTATACCTCCTGCATACCGCAGGGTTGGCCTGCAATACTGCATTTATAAATCGTTTGAAAGGAACGGTATTCATTTGATGAATGTAGCTGGTCTTTTTCATTAGTGTATGGGATATTAGAAAAATTATGTAAAAGATTAGAATTAATCCATTGCAATTATATATAAATTTTGATAAAATAATATATAAATAATTTAATTAGACGTTTATATGCGATAAAATCGTGTGAAAGGAAGGGTATATTCGGTTATGAAGGTGAGCATAAAGAGTATTAGCGAGAAGACAGGATTCTCGCCGGCTACCATTTCAAATGCGCTGAATCATAAAAAGGGTGTGAATGCGCAGACATCGGCGGAGATTTTCCGTGTTGCGAAAGAGATGGGGTATATCAGTGAATCCAGCATTCGCAAGATCAAATTTGTCATCTTTAAAAAAAATGGTTTGATCATCGATGATACGCCGTTTTTCTCATTGCTGATTGACGGTTTTGAGAAGGAATGCCGGGAGTCGGGATTTGAAATGGTTATCTGCCATTTGAATCAGAAGGATGAGGACTACGAAGAACAGGTGCATTGGATGATAAACGACAGCGCTTCGGCTATTGTGCTGCTTGGCACTGAGCTTATGGAAGAGGATGTGAAAATTTTTAAGAGTGCAGGCTGTCCGTTTTTAATGCTGGATTACTGGGCTGGAGATATGTCCTTTAACGGAGTGCTGATTAATAATGCGGATTCTTCCAGAAAAGCAGTGGAATACCTGATACAAAAAGGGCATAAGGAAATCGGCTATCTCAGAGGGAGTTTTCGTATCAAGGCGTTTCGTTCCAGGGCGGTGGGCTATGGTACGGCAATGCAGAAAGCGAACCTTCCGGTGAAAAATGAATATACGGTGACTCTTCCCACTACCTTAAACGGTGCATATCAGGAAATGCTAAAGTACCTGCAGAAGAAAGTAAAATTACCTACTGCATATTTTGCGGATAACGATATGATTGCACTTGGTGCCATGAAAGCGCTTCAGGAAATGGGATACCGGGTTCCGGAGGATGTTTCTCTGGTTGGTTTTGATGACCTTCCTTTCAGCGAGATATCTTCACCGGCACTCACTACCCTTCGCGTGCCCAAACAGGAGATGGGAAAACTTGCGGTTCGCCGGGTAATTGACATGATAAAAAAAGATGATGATCAGGTTAATACGAAGATTCAGGTCTGCACGAAGTTTATTGAACGGGATAGTGTTTGTGACAGGTAATAAAAATAAAGTTTAAGGTAAAGTATGGTAGATTGTAAACGGCCGGGGGAAACCCCGGCTGTTTTTTGTGGAAAAGATCATGGTGAAAGGGGAGTATCAGAAAAGTGATTTATTTAAATGATATGGAAAATTAGTTTAAGGGCATTTATTGTAGTTTTATATAAATATTTATGTGAATTTATATGACACAAGTACTTATACTAATATTTAATGTGAAATATGCATAATAATGGAGATGCAATATTGTTAAAATGTACAGAATAACGATAATGTACTTGAATTTATTTAAATAACATGGTAATATTAGTTTAAATCAAATTTAAATAAATTTAAGAGATAACGCAAACGGACTTGAATGTTTAAATAACGATTTAAATGATTCAAAAAAATTATTTTATTCAGGAGGATTTCATTATGAAGAGTAAGAAGATCACATCGTTATTATTGGTATCGGCTATGCTGGCAACAACATTTTTAAGCGGATGTCAGGGATCTGGCGGCGGTTCGGGAACGGATGCAAAGACAGAAGCGGTAACTGCAAAAGGAAGTGAAGCTAAGCAGGATGGCGCATCTTCTGGAGATTCCACAGAAGTAACATTTTGGACTTTAAATACCAGGCAGAATGCAGTAGATCCTATCGTTGAAGAGTTTAATGCGGCGCATGAGGATATGAAGGTTACCGTTGCTTATTACGATACGGACGGAATCAAAGATGCATGTAAGGTTGCTGCTTCTTCAAAAACGCTTCCGAATATGTGGTTTAACTGGGGCGGTAGCTTAGGCGGCTTCTATGCGGAAAACGGACTTACCTATGATCTGACCGAATATGCAAAGGAACATAAATGGAATGAGACGTTCAGCGAGGGAGCATTGACACTTTGTGAACTGGGCGGGCAGCTTTCCGGATATCCAACCAGCTATAATGTGCTTGATGTATATTACCGGAAAGATATTTTTGAACAATATAATATTGCAGTGCCCACTACTTTTGAAGAATTTGAGCAGGCATGTGCAACGTTAAAAGAAAATGGGATCACACCGATTTCTACTGCAGGCCTGAACGGATGGCATGTTATGCGTTTTGTAGAACTTTTGATTGAGCATTACGCAGGAGCTGAGGAACATGATAAGATGAATACCTTTGAAACCAGCTATGACAATGATGCTACGGTACAGGCACTTACAAAATTTAAGGAATTCTGTGACAAGGGATATTTCCCGGATGGATTTGTTACGGCAGACCCCAACGATACGCAGATGGCAGTATTCTCCGGAACAGCAGCAATGGATATTCAGGGACAGTGGTATGACGGTAAAATCGTGCAGGAGGAACAGGACATTAATTTATACGGAACATTCCCATTCCCCTCAGGTGGTACAAACCGATTATCCGCTTTTGTGGAAATGACACAGTTTAATGCAGATAATACAGATGCTCAGTTAAATGCATGTATGGAGTTTATGGATTATTATTATAGCAAAGAAAATACAGAAAAGTATGCAGAGTACTATAATCTGCCCCTTCCAAAAGCAGATGCAGAAATGCCTGAGGGTCAGCCAAATGTTCCGGAAATGCTGGAAACAGCAGAAAAGAACGGCACCTTTACCATTACCGACCAGGCATTCCCAACAGAGATCGCAGATGCTCTGTTTGATGTACAGGATGGAATAGCCAACGGACAGACCACTCCGGAAGATGGAGCAAAGAAGATTCAGGAAGCAATTGATGCTTACAACAATAAGTAAATAAATTCCCTGAATCGGTAGCGGCGGGCGGGCAGCCCGCCGGATCACAATAGATTGGAGTGAGACCATGAAGAAAAAAACTAAAATTGACTGGGGTGCATATGCATTTATGATTCCGGCTGGAATTATTTATCTCTCGGTAATCGTTGCACCTGTGTGTTATTCCTTTTTTATCAGCCTGTTCAAATGGAATGGAATTGGCGATATGGAATTTGTTGGGGCAAAAAATTACATACAGCTATTTACCAATGACCCGATTTTTATAACCGCAATTAAAAATAATTTAATATGGATTGTGCTGACTGTTTTCGTCACGATGACTGTGGCGCTGGCATTTGCGGTCATATTGAATAAGAAATTTAAAGGGCGCACATTTTTTCGTGGATTCTTCTATTTCCCCTGTGTCATTGCTCCAATTGCAGTGTCTATTATCTGGAGATGGATTTATAATCCGAATATTGGGTTCATTAACCAATTCTGTCAGGCGCTGGGCATTAACTTTTCACAGAGCTGGATCTCTGATCCGAATGTAAGCTTATATGCCATATTTGCAGCTTCTTTATGGCAGGCGATCGGACAGCCTATGATTTTGTTCCTTGCAGGACTTCAGGCGGTTTCTGTGGATGTGCTGGAAGCAGCTACGATTGACGGCGCATCCGGTATTAAGAAGTTTTTCTTTATTACCGTTCCTCTCTTAAAGGAGACATTTGTAATCGTCATAGCAACTCTGGTAGTGGCAGCCATGAAGGTATTTGATGTGGTGCAGGGGCTAACCGGCGGCGGACCAAATAACTCCACCCAGATGCTGTCCACCTATATGTATTCCCAGACATTTCAGTACAATAATGTGGGCATGGGAACCACGGTGGCATGTATTATGGTTATCATCATGCTGGTTGTAATTGTGCCGTATGTTGTATTTACGGCGAAAGAAGATTAGGAGGCTGTTATGGACGGAAAACAGATGAAAATATCAAAAAAAGTAATCCTGTATGTCATATTGGCCATACTGGCGCTGATCTGGATTGTTCCTATGCTCACCCTGCTTCTGACAGCGATCAAAGGAAAAAAAGATTTCTACAGCGGGCTCAGCCTGTTCAGCGTTCCGGCTGAAATTGCCTGGGATAACTTCACCAACGCAATTACCAAAGGAAGACTGCTTACTTATATGAAGAACGACCTGATCGTTTCCGGTCTGAAAGTTCCCATCGGAATTGTGATTGAAGCGCTGGCGGCTTTTGCACTAACCAGACTGAACATCAAACACAAAACAGGATGGTTCGTATTTTTCCTGGTGGGAATGATGCTTCCCATGCAGACAGCACTGGTACCCATCAATATTATTTACAGTAAATTGAACCTTTTAAATTCTTATTTTGGATTATTTTATGTATATGTTGGTTTTGGTATTTCTTATGGTATTTTGATACTCAGAGGATTTTTTAAAGGGATTCCCAAGGATATTGATGAAGCGGCTTATATTGATGGCTGCACAAGATGGCAGATGTTCTGGCGGATTTTACTTCCCATTGCAAAACCGGCAGTGGCGACCTTGATAATTACGGATTTTCTGGCTACCTGGAATGAATACCTTTTGGCAAGCGTAATTATCAACGACAATATGAAGAAGACGGTGCCGGTGGGAATTATGACTTTTGTTGGAGAACATGGTACGGATTATGGATATCTCTGTGCAGGCGTACTCTTATCCGTCATTCCGGTACTGGCAGTTTATCTGATATTCCAGCGTTATTTTGTAGAAGGTATGGCTGGGGCAGTGAAATCTTGATGTATTAACAGGAAGGTATAGAAAGCGGATTCCACAGGTAGTGGAGCGTTCATAAGGCAGAAGAAAATGCTCGAACAGGCTTTTATGGACTGCTGAAATATGAACAGGAAGTGGCAGACGGATGAGCTGACTGCCGGGAAAGCGAGGATATAGACATGAAATTACGAGGCTATGAGCAAAAAATTGAAAAGTGGGATATACTGGAGGTTACCTGTGAGGGGCCGGAGGATGGGAATCCATTTGTGGATTATCAGATCCGGGGTGTATTTCAAAGTAAGAATGAGGTAAAAAGCATAGATGGATTCTATGATGGAAATGGGATTTACAAAGTACGGTTTATGCCATCCTTTGAGGAAGACTATACATTTGAGATTACAGGAAATTTTATCGGGGAAACATTAAAAGGAGACTTTATGGTAACGGCTCCATCCGTGGATAACCATGGTCCTGTGCATGTGGCAAATACTTATCATTTTGCTTATGAAGACGGGACGCCTTATTACTCCATCGGAACTACCTGTTACGTATGGGAACTCCAGTCGAAAGAGCTTCAGGAGAAAACGCTGGAGACCTTGAAGAACAGTGCATTTAACAAGATAAGGTTTTGCATTTTTCCAAAACATTATGATTATAACCTGTCAGAACCAAGGTCTTATCCCTATATGGGCACCCCTTGTGACAGCTCGGTGCTGACAAAAGAAAATTTTATGGAATACAATGGAGCGGCAGAGGGCAATGACTGGGACTTTGAACGTTTTAATACAGAACATTTCCAGCATATAGAAAAGTGTATCGGACAGCTGCGTGATCTGGGAATTGAAGCAGATCTGATTGTGATGCATCCTTATGATCGATGGGGATTCAGCATGATGGATGAAAAATGTGATAATTTGTATTGGAAATATGTGATTGCCCGCTTTGCATCGTACCGCAATGTGTGGTGGTCCCTGGCGAATGAATACGATCTGATGGCCCAGAAATCCATAGAGGACTGGGAGCGCTATGCCAAAATCCTGTGCGACTTTGACCCATATTCCCATCTGCGTTCCATTCATAACTGCAAACCGTTTTACGACCATTCCAGACCCTGGATTACCCATTGCAGTATCCAGCGGCAGGATGTTTATAAGTCCGCGGAACTGGTGACGGAATGGAGAGAGCGGTATCGGAAACCGATTGTACTGGATGAGATCGCCTATGAAGGAAATATACAGCATGGATGGGGAAATATCAGTGGAAAAGAGCTTACCAGGAGATTTTGGGAGGCTTCTCTTCGGGGCGGATATGCGGGTCATGGAGAAACTTATATGCATCCCCAGGATATACTCTGGTGGTCCCATGGAGGTGAGCTTCATGGAGACAGCCCGGAAAGGTTTCAATTCCTATTGGATATCTTGAGAGAAACTCCGGGGATGGGGCTGATGCCCATACAAAGAGGATGGGATGAAATATGCGCAACGGTGGAATCTACGGTAGCAGCCGGCAAAACGGTACAGGATTATTATTTGTGCTATTATGGGTTTAACCGTCCGGCTTTTCGGGAGTTCTATTTTGATGATGAGAGCAGATTTGAAGTGGAAGTGATTGATACCTGGGAGATGACCATAGAAAACAGGGGTGTGGCATCAGGGAAATTTAAAGTGGAACTGCCTGGCAAGGAATATATGGCAGTACGATTGAGACGAATTTAATAAATGATCCAGTTGGAAAAAGGGCATGACCGCAAAGTCGTGCTCTTTTTTGCCAGAACAGAAGAAAAATACCCCATGGATGGCAGATGCTATCTTGTTTTTGGTCGGAAAGGTTATAAAATTAATGGAGACGATCATCCCGGGGTATTGATAAACCCCTTTTTCTGATAGAAAAAACAACAAAAAACATAGAATAATCCGTATATTTCAAGATAAGCGGATGATAGTATTAGAGCGTGTTTGTAAATTCATGATAGCAATTTTAAAACACACGCTGGAGCATATATGTTTCATAAAAATGAGAGGGAAAAGGGAGAGTCTTATGGCGAGGAAAAAAACAAAGCGAATTTTAAGCATGGTACTGGCGATTTGTGTTATGGCAGCGGGAGTGCCCACGGCAGCATTTGCCGCTGAAGGGGGAAACTCAGAGCCTGAGATGTTAGCTCATTATGATTTTCGTGAGCTGTCAGGAAATGTAACAGACGGAACTGTAATTAAAGATGTATCGGGCAGCAATCATGATGCTGCAGCCAAAGGGGACAGACTGACGGCGGAAGATTCTGCACTGGTTTTTCCGGGCGGGAAATACGGAAGCGGTGCAGGCTATGTGGAATTACCCAGGGGCATGTTTGATGGTCAGGAGACCCTGACGGTTTCTATGTGGATGCAGAATAAAACAGGTGCGGGAAATTATGCCGCTTTTTATTTTGGAACGGAAGCAAACAGTACCAATAAGGAGATGCCCACAAGGTATTTCCTGCTAAATCCAATGAATCCCAAAGGCGTAATGAAGTCAGTTATGACAAATTCCTTTAATACATCGGCACCTTATACTACCGAAGTTGGACCGGGATCTACAGGTTCCCCCACAGATGGACCGGTAAGCAGTGCAGACTGGGCGCTTTATTCGGTGGTAATCACACCGGATGACATCACAGGATATTTAAATGGAGTAAAATACAAAACGTATCCATTGAATGTGACGGTATCTGATTTTGGTTCAGATCTGGTATCCTACATAGGAAAGTCACCTTATAAAGATATCTTCTATGCCGGCAGAGTAAAAGATCTGAGAATATACGCTGAGGCATTATCGGATCAGGATATTGCGGAACTTTATTATGGAGGGACTTCTGCAGGAGAGCTTT
>NZ_JAWYAJ010000446.1:7878-12284 GCF_034124845.1 Robinsoniella sp. | reverse complement strand
TCATCAGGATAGACGCAATTACCATCAGCGGAGCTGGAACTATTAGCTGGAAGACCATACCAAGGCTTTGCTGCAGCACGGATATGTCCGATGTGGTACGTGTGATCATAGATGAGACACCGATGCTGTCGAATTCCCGAAGAGACAGTTCCTGGCTTTTGCAGAAGACTGCATTTCTCATATCCCTGCCAAAAGCGGCCGCCAGATCTGCGGAATAAAAACTGCCCAGTACTGAAACTATCGTGGTTAAAAGTGCTGTGACCAGCATCTGTACCCCGATCAAAAGAATGGTGTTCATATCTTCTTTCATAATGCCTTTATCTACGATACCTGCTATTAAAAAGGGGATATACAGGGTCCCCGCCACCTGCCCTAAAAGAAGAAGCAGCAAAAGAGCTGATTTTCCTTTGTTGTTACGAAAAAAAGATTTTAATAAAGTCATAAATACCTCCGTCCATCATGTAATAATTTAGTTGCTTCTTTTCCACTAAATGGTACTATAAACTATAAAGTAACTTTATAGTCAAGCATTTTTTTAGAATTTACAAGAATTTTACAAAACTACACCCTCGAGATTTCCATTGGACATTAATTTAAGCTTCCGGGATTTTCCAGAGGAGGGGTCTGCGACCTGCAAGGAGGAGATTAAAATGAAAAACAAACCATACATGGCAATTAGTGAATTTGCAAAACTCACCGGGATAAAACGGGCAAATCTGATTTTTTACGATAAGATTGGACTTCTGGTTCCGGAACACCGGGGAGCCAACGATTACCGCTATTATACGCGCCGCCAGCTGGGATCGGCGTATCTGATCGCTTCACTTCGGGAACTGGGAATTGGGATAGAAGAGATTAAACAGTATGCCAGCAGCAGAACACCGGAACAGATGATTAACCTGTTTCAGACTCAGGAAGAAAAAATTCAGACGGAGATCACAAAACTTTGCCGGCTGCAGGAAATTATGAAGTTATATACCGACATGGCAAATGAAGCGCTGACCACAGATGTGGATGAGATTAAGATTGTGAAAAAGAAACGGGAACCTGTTTTTCTGGGACCGCCTTCTGAAACGGGGCAGACAGAGGATGAGAATACCATATCTTTTTACAACTACGCAGCGGAACAGGGAATGGATCTGGGTTGTCCCATGGGTGTCGTGATTGCGCGAGAGAATCTGCTGAAGAGTTTGATTGATCCGGTATACCAATATTATCTGAAAGCCAAACACGGTACAAATGGATATAAACCGGCAGGTTCCTATGCGACGGCATATGGCAGATGCAGATACGGGCAATCTCATTGCGTTTACCAGCGATTGTTTTCCTATCTGGATAAAACAAACAGGAAGATAACAGGGAATGCCTATGAGGAATATCCTCTTAATGAAATGGCAATGCAGGATGAGGACGAATATTTGGTGAAAGTTGAAATTATGGTGGAAAATTAGCAGATTCCACTTAAATTCTACTTCCGGTGGATTGGATTCTCAGCTAAAATCTGATAAATCTGTTATGGAGAGGTGGTGATGGCGGATGAAAATATCGCAAAATTATGAAAACTGTTGGCTTGTCCGTTGGCATCACTTTAGTTGGGCTTGGATTGTTTGCTTATGCATTAAAACGCTGATGTCTCATATTCTCTATTGCAATTTAGTAAAAAATTTAGTAATATTAACTAAATTATATTTGTATGTAAACTATATCGTAATAGAGGTGGACTATGGCATTAAGAGCAAAAGACATTGCTGAGATGATCGGGGTATCTACGGCGACGGTTTCTCTGGTACTGAATAATAAACCGGGTGTGGGCGATCAAAGGCGTCTGGAAATCATTCATAAAATTAAAGAACTTGGCTGTGAATACATGTTAAAAGAGAACGTGGCGAATAATGGGAGCATTGGATTTGCAGTATATAAAAGAAGGGGAAATATCGTCAATGAATCTCCCTTTTTTACCTGCATTTTGGAAGGCATTAACTACAGTGTCAGCAAATATGGCTATCACTTAAATTTTATTTATCTGGATAAAAAAATGATCCTGGAAGAACAGAAAAATCTGCTGGGGGCTGCAAATTGCAAGGGATTGATTCTATTTGCTGTAGAAATGCAGTATGAAGACCTTGCTGTTTTTAAAGATTCCGGTCTGCCGTTTGTGGTATTGGATAATTCTTTCCAGGAAAATGATGTCGATGCCGTTGCAATCAACAATACCCAGGGTACAAGCAAGGCACTTTCCCATCTGTATGAAATGGGGCACAGAGAGATTGGTTATCTTCGCAGCAAGGTGAGAATCAACAGTTTTGATGAACGGTATATGGTATATAAAAATCAGTTAAAGCGACTCGGGGTGACATTTAACAAAGAATACGTTGTGGATTTGGGATACTCAGAAAATGAAGTAAAGCAGGGGATAAAAAATTATTTACAAAGCAATTCAAAGTATCCCACTGCATTTTTTGCAGAGAATGATCTAATTGGCTGCAGTGCTATTCATGGTATCCAGGAATCCGGACTCAGCGTGCCGGAGGATATTTCCATCGTTGGATTTGATGACAGACCTATCAGCGAAGTGGTAAAACCGGGACTCACCACAATTAATGTCCCTAAGAATATTTTTGGACCTGCAGCGGTAGATCTCCTTATATCCAAGATGGAAAAAGCAAGAGAACAATCCCTGAAAATTGAAGTCGGCACCAATCTGGTTGTGCGGGAAAGTGTTAAAAGATTGTAACATAAAGCGGTCTTTTACAATTTTAAAACAGCGGATAATGGATCGCCTGGGGGAATATTACTTTAACAAGCCAGGTAGAAAAGGGCAGCACATTTACAGTAATCATTGCCCTGTGATAGAACAGGAACAGCTTCGGACAGTATCGAAAGAGGCTGTTCTTTTTGTGTACAAAAAATAGTATCAATATAAGATTAATACTGATGCTAAATATAATTTAGTGAATACACTTAAAAACAATCGAAAACATATTTATTTAACTAATTTATTTTAATTTATTCTATTGACATGCAAAACACGAGTTGTTATAATACCTGTAATAATCAATAAAACAGGCAAAAAGGATAGGAACCACAATGCATTTTATTATTTAATACAAACTTAATAAAATTTAGTTTATCAGCAATCGTACTATAATATTTTATCACAGGATCACATTCAGAAAGAAGGGTTATAAAGATGGAAGGAACAATGAAAGTAGCAGTTATGACAGGTCCTTTAAAAATGGAGTGGGAGGAACGACCTGTACCACAGCCAGGAAAAGGAGAGTTACAGATTAAGTTAGAATACGTGGGAGTATGTGGCTCGGATCTGCATTTTTACGCTGAGGGCAGGCTTGCAAACTGGGTTCCGGATGGTCCCCTGGTCCTGGGCCATGAGCCAGGAGGCGTAGTAACCGCTATCGGAGAAGAGGTAACTGGGTTTGAGATCGGAGACCGGGTTGCCTTAGAGCCGGGGGTTCCCTGCGGACACTGTGAAGACTGCCTGAAGGGACATTATAATCTATGTAAAGAAGTAAAGTTCATGGCGATACCCAAAGAAAAAGACGGAGTCTTTTCCGAATATTGTACTCATGCAGCAAGCATGACTTTTAAACTGCCTGACCATGTATCTACATTAGAAGGGGCATTGATGGAACCACTGGCAGTGGGGATGCATGCCTGTGAATTATCCAATGCAAAACTGGGTGAAACTGCTGTGGTACTGGGAGCAGGATGCATCGGATTGGTAACACTGATGTCCTTAAAAGCCAGAGGAGTCAGTGAGATTTATGTAGTGGATATCCTGGATAAACGTCTCACAAAAGCAAAAGAACTGGGAGCCACCCGAGTATTTAACAGCAAGACAGAAAATATCGAAGAATTTGTCAAAACACTTCCGGGCGGAGGGGTAGATCAGGTATATGAATGTGCCGGAAACAGGGCTACAACACTTCAGACCTGCCGCCTGATTAAAAGAGCCGGAAAAGTGACGTTAGTGGGTGTTTCTCCCGAACCCGTACTGGAACTGGATATCGCCACATTAAACGCCATGGAGGGTACCATATATTCCGTATACCGCTACCGGAATCTTTATCCTGCAGCAATCAGTGCTGTAAGCAGCGGACTAATTCCGCTCAAAGAAATTGTGTCCCATACATATGATTTCAATGACGTTATGGAAGGCGTAGATTATAATTTAAATCACAAAGAGGATGTGATAAAGGCAGTCATAAAAATGATTTAAAGCGCACTGCTTCCGCTTGTTTCTAATTCTCCTATTTATTCTCAAGTCCCGTAAAAACAGGTTCATACATACCCATATAATGGTAGGAAAAAAAACTGTTTTATGGTATACTGGATGTAAGCTAAAAATTCGTCAGTACAGGAAAGCGAGGATAAAGAATGCAATACAG
>NZ_JAWYAJ010000446.1:0-7868 GCF_034124845.1 Robinsoniella sp. | reverse complement strand
GGAAAAACAGGTCTTCGTGTCAGTGAAATCGGACTCGGCGCGGAATGGTTAGAACGGCATACGTTAGAAGAAATCAAGGATGTTATGAAGCGATGTGAAGAGAGCGGCATCAATATTTTAGATTGCTGGATGGCGGAACCAAATGTACGTTCCAATATAGGGAAGGCAATGAAAGGAAAACGTGACAGATGGATCATTCAGGGGCATCTTGGTTCTACCTGGGAGGATGGACAGTATCTCAAAACACGGAATATGACAAAAGTAAAAGAGGCATTTGAGGATTTGCTCACCCGCCTAGACACCGATTACATAGATTTGGGAATGATTCATTTTGTGGATGAAGCGGCTGAGTTTCAACAGATTATACAGAGTGAATTTATGGAGTATGCAAGAACGTTAAAAGATCAGGGCATCATACGTCATATTGGATTGAGCACCCACAACCCGGATGTTGCAAAACTTGCAGCCTTACAGGGTGAAATAGAGATGATCTTATTCAGCATCAATCCTGCATTTGATATGCTTCCGGCTACCGAGGATATGACAGAGTATTTCAATGAGAAATATGCTGATGAACTGGGAGGTATTGCACCGGAGAGGGCGGAACTATATCAGATATGTGAACGTGAAAATGTTGGTATCAATGTTATGAAAGGTTATGCAGGAGGCAGGCTGTTTTCAGCAGAAGCTTCACCTTTTGGAGTAGCCCTCACTCCTGTCCAGTGTCTGCACTATGCGTTGACCAGACCTGCGGTTGCAAGTGTTCTCGTTGGATATGATACAATCGAACACGTTGATCAGGCGGTTGCTTATGAGACAGCTTCCGAAGCGGAAAAAGACTATGCAACGGTTCTGGCAGGGGCACCAAGCCATGCGTATTCGGGACAATGTACCTATTGCGGCCATTGCCTTCCATGTCCGGTAGGAATCGATATTGCCATGGTACAAAAGCTTTACGATTTAGCCACTATGCAAAAAGAACTTCCGGATACCATTAAAGCACACTATTTTGGGTTGTCTGCAAATGCGGCGGACTGTGTTGCCTGCGGTGGTTGTGAAGAACGATGTCCATTTAGCGTTCCGGTTATTCGGCATATGGAACAGGCAAAAGAGTTGTTTCAATAATCTGATGGTTAACTGAAGAAAGATGCTTTGTGTATTTTTATACAAAGCGTCTTTTTTTCGTATCCACGTCTCTTATTTCAGTAATTTTCTGTAATGCAATAAATTGACATACGTTGTCAGGGTTTTCATGTTATGATAGTAAGTATCTAATAAGGGAGGTAAATCCGATGTCCGAAGGGCGTTTATTCAAAATCATCTATTATCTTTTGGAAAAAGGGCGGGCAACTGCGCCGGAACTAGCTGAAAAATTTGAAGTCTCCATTCGAACAATTTACCGGGATATTGATTCCCTCAGCAGTGCCGGTATTCCCATTTATGTTACAGCGGGCAGAAAGGGCGGAATCCAGCTGCTGGATCATTTTGTCCTGCATAAATCTATCTTATCGGATAAGGAAAAGCAGGAAATTTTGATGGGGCTGCAGAGTCTTGGCGCAATACAATACCAAGATGCAGAGGATATTCTGACAAAACTGGGCGCTGTTTTTCAAACTGCCCAGACAAAATGGATTGAGGCTGATTTATCACGTTGGGGTATTTCCAGAGAAAACGAGCAAAAAATATTTCAAACTTTAAAGCAGTCCATTTTGGAAAGCAGGGTCATTTCCTTTACTTATTATTCGTCTTCCGGCACTGGTATGAAAAGAGAAGCGGAACCTTTGAAATTATTTTATAAAGAAAGAGCCTGGTATCTTTATGCTTATTGCCGCTGCCGGTCTGGGAACAGACTTTTTAGGATTTCCAGAATGAAGGAGATTACACTTACAAATCAGGTGTTTAGCAGACAGATGGAAACTGCTGATACCGTATTTCCTATGACAGATATGGGGGCGATAATGAATATAGAGCTGCAATTCCCGGAGGAAATGGCTTATCGTATATATGATATTTTTGATGATCAGGATATTGCAAAGCTGGATAAAGGATATCGGGTAACAGCATCCGTGCCGGAAAACCAGTGGATTTATGAATTTATTATGTCCTTTGGGGATCAAGTGGAAATTATATCACCGAAACGGTTAAGAGAGAACATTATAGAACGCTGTAGGCGTGCACTGCAGCATCACAGAAAGGAGTAATCACACATATGAATATAAAAAAAGAGTTGGAGGGTCTGTCTGGGAAAATCGATAGGATGCAGTTTAGTAATGTTGATATCCAGCCTGAAAAAATCCGGGCTGTGATGATTAATGAGGTAGTTCCAGGCGATTCAGAACAAGATTTTTACGGCGGCGGCAGGACTGCATATTTAGAAACGACAATCCCTCTGTTTCAAAAAGCAGGTGCCTGCGCAGACACCATAAACGATATAATTGATTTGGGCGTTTATATTACGAATGCAGTAAAAGTTCCAAAATCAGAATATGCAGTAAGCCGGGACCAGATTGAAAAAAGCCTGCCTTTTCTGGAAAAAGAGCTGTCACTTTTCCCGGATTTGAAAGTAATTATGCTTATGGGGGACGTTGCAAAAAAGGCGTTCAATCTGATCAGCAAAAAAACCTCCGGGAAAAATACAATTCCAGCCATTTCAACTTATAAAATGCGAAGCAGCGAATTTTACTATAAAGGTATCCGAATAATGCCTTCTTATATCATGACGGGACAAAATATTCTGATCGAAAAGTCTAAGTTTCAGATGGCTTCAGAGGATATAGCAAACATGCTGGACATTATTCGGCTGTAATCATATAAGAGTATTATTTTCTAACTATAGAATATAGTTATATATCTTAAAGCACTGTATATTACAAGCATAAAAAAATATACAGTGCTTCGTTTTTAATCCCATCTCTGCTATAATAATATAAACCAGAATTTATTTGCATGCTTTTAACGCATAAATCAAAGCAGAAGATTTATTATAAAATTTATATAAAAAAGAAACGAGGTAATCAAATGAACACTATAAAAATGGGCTTTTCACAAAAAGATATTACCCCTTCGGATTCCATACAGACAGTTGGGTTTGGACGGCAGGATGAATGGTCAAGAGGCATTTTGAATCCCCTGCATGCCCAGATTTCCATCTGGCAGTCGGCTGATGAAATGGGCTGCCTTGCAGCAATCGACCACATAGGTTTTTCCAAACAGCACTCAGATTCTTTGAGGGATGAAATCGGGAATCTGTTATCCGTTTCCCGTGAGAAGGTAATGCTCTGTTTTACCCACAGCCATTCGGCACCCAATGACAGCAGCGCCCCAGAGTATTTTCAATTTGTCAGCACTCAGGTAAAATCCGGAGTAGCAGAAGCACTGCAAAACATGGATTATGTATACGCGGCATGGGGGAATGCCTATACCGATATCGGTTTGAACCGGCGCAGCGGCTGTGATACGGTAGACAAAAGGATTGGAATATTAGAAGTCCGGGGAGCGAAAGACGAAGAGCTGAAATTAATCCTACTTCGCCTGTCTGTCCACAATAACGTACTGAAAGCGGATAATTACCGGATATCACCGGATTTTTTCGGCACCGTAAGGGATGTATTACAAGCTAAATATGACTGTCCGGTTATGGTAACACAGGGGGCTTCCGGAAATATTGCGCCAAAGTATTTTCAATCAGAACTTTTGCCGCCGGATGCCAGTGACAGCCGTTTTATCCGCTCTGAGACGGCGCTGAACGACATGGCACGGGCGGTGCTTTTGCAGACAGAGCCGGTCATTGCATCCCTGGAACCGCGACCACTTAAAACCATCTCCATGTATTCCAGAAACATCACTCTTTTTGCAGATGTGCCGTCTTATGAGCAGGCAGCCGCTATTGCCAAAGAAGCAGCAGAAGCATGTGGCATTGATGGTACGTTATGGCTCAGGGAAGTACAGCGTCTTTTACAAAATAAGACAGACGTACAGGAGGAAGAGATCGAAGTCCAGTATTTGTTCCTGGATACGTTCTGCCTGTGCGGTGTGGCAAATGAAATAATGTGTGAATTTGCACTGGATGTTTCCCGGCTGCTCCAGAATGAGTTTTTCTATTTTGGAGGCTACACCAATGGATGTACGGGCTATTTCCCAACGGAAGAAGAATTTGATATGGGCGGTTATGAAGTTTACTGGTCCATGCTATTTTATTTTATGCACCATGGACGTGTCTTTCCGCTGCAGAGGAACTCTGCATCGGAATTAATCAGGTTTGTTGCTGATCATGCCCTGGGGAGTAATTTAGACAGGTTATGAAATCTGCAGAAGTGGATTTAATAGAGTAACACTGGGACAATCAGGTGTATTAGATGATAATACGGTTTCCTTGCCAAAACTTATGAAGAAACGGCTTATCTGTGCCTGCTTCGGGAATGTTATGCGTCTTTTCCAATGGGTGTAATTACAGGAGGCTTTCTTGCAGACTATGTGTTTGAACCATTTATGCAGACCCGTCATCCCCTTGCGCTGCTTCTGCAGGGGATTGTAGGGAGCGGAATGTCGGTTATGTTTCTGTGCATCGGTATATTAGGATTTATCACAAGCATTCTGTGGTATCGCAACCCGGAGCTTAAAAAACTTAAATAGTCGAATCAACACTCAGGTCCCGGTTGTGGTTCGCAGATTTCCAGCTGCTTTTTAAACAAAGACCGGAAGACAAGTCTCACAAAGGGACCTGCAAAGAAAATCTGCCAGCATAGCGCCATGGGAAAATTCATAGCTGTTGTCTGGAACCACACTGCTATAATTTCTTTGCCCGGGTGTTTGAAGAGGATAGCAGCTGCCAGGCTCATGACCGGGCACATCAGGCATACGATTACGCAGGAAATAACCAGGGTGATAAATATGGGGCGGTCTTTGGGGGTTACAAAGAGAAAGGCAATGAGGTGTGACAGTTTTTCTACAGCAAAAAACTACAGTACAAATGCAAGGGCACACATAATGACCAGTTCATGAAACGCCAGTAGAAATACCTCGTTTGTCATTCCACCCCGATTGACTGCTATGTTATAACAGATCATAGCATAGACCATGGCGAAGGCCATGAGAATTGTAAAAATAATATTTTGTGCTTTGGTTTTTGGCATTTTTTAAATCTCCTTTTCTTAAAAAAGTGCGCAAAAATACACGTGTGTTGTTCGTTAATCACGCAAGCAAAATGCACACATGTATCGTTTCCAATTAAAACCAAAGTATTTTTGTCATTATGTAATTTTAACAGAGGTAAGTATATCATAAAATTGGAAACTTGGTAAGTACTTTTTTATAATAATACCGGAAAACCCGCGACAGTAATCCAAAAGCTAAATATCCTTCTTAACAATTTCACCAAAAAAGATCATAAAAAATTGGAAGAAACATAGAAAGTATTCGATAAGGGTAATATATAATTGACTTCTTCAGTGGTCTATGCTAAGATGATCTATGTAAAGGATAGTGATTGTGTATACAAGCTAAACCTGTATGTAGAAATGATTTTGAGAGCCAGTGCTTTCAGATTTATTTGTGCATATAGGTTTTTTTATTGCCAAATTGCACTTTTGGCGTAAAGGGGAATCAGAATATTTCCAAAGGTATCAGCGCATAATTGCGACAAATGGAGAAAATCTAAAGGAGGATTAGAACATGAAGAATTTTAGTTATGTAGTCAAAGATGAGGTAGGAATTCATGCAAGACCGGCAGGACTGCTGGTAAAAGAGGCAAAAAAATATGAAAGCAAAATCACGCTGTCAAAAGATGGAAAATCAGCGGATGCAAATAAACTGATGGCTGTGATGAGTCTGGGAGTAAAATGCGGTCAGACTGTAGAAATTGAAATTACAGGTGCTGACGAGGAAAATGCGTATCTGGGAATGAAAAAATTCTTTGAAGAAACATTATAATCATCGTTAAATACAATGAGGAGGCAGATAAATGCTAAAATTATCAGGAAAATCGGTATATAAAGGAATCGTTATGGGACCCGTTGCGGTCCTGAAAAATAACGATCACCAGGTAAAACGTAAAAAGATTGAACATGCAGAATTGGAAATTGAAAGAGTGGAAAAGGCTCTGGAAGCGGCAAAAGAGCAGCTTCAGAAATTATATGATAAGGCGGTAAAAGAAGTGGGCGAAGCCAGTGCTGCCATTTTCGAAGTCCATCAGATGATGCTGGAAGATGAAGATTATCTGGATTCCATACACAATTCCATCCGAACAGAAATGATCAATGCGGAGTACGCAGTTGCCGTTACCGGAGATAATTTTTCCGCAATGTTTGCCAACATGGATGATGACTATATGAAAGCCAGGGCAGCGGATATCAAGGATATATCCAATCGCCTGGTTCAGAACCTGGAAGGAAAAGGCGAATTGGATTTAAGTACTATGGAAGCAGCAATCATTGTTGCAGATGACTTAAGTCCCAGTGAGACCGTCCAGATGGATAAAGAAAAAATACTGGCATTCGTAACCGTACATGGCTCCACTAATTCCCATACAGCAATCCTGGCACGCATGATGAATATACCGGCACTGATCGGCGTTCCGGTGAACCTGGAAGAAATCCAAAGCGGTGTGGAAGCAATCGTGGATGGATTTGCCGGGGAAGTCATATTTGAGCCCTCTGCAGAATTATGCAGCCAGACCGAAGCCAGAATTCAGGAAGAAAAAGAAAAGCTGGAACTTTTAAATACCTTAAAGGGAAAAGAAAATGTTACTCTTGGCGGTAAGAAAATTAATATATATGCCAACATTGGCAGTGTGGGTGATGTTGGTTATGTACTGGAAAATGATGCAGGAGGAATTGGGTTATTCCGCAGTGAGTTTTTATATCTTGGAAAATCCGAATTTCCTACAGAAGATGAGCAATTCCGGGCTTACAGGCAGGTAGTGCAGATGATGGCAGGCAAAAAAGTAATTATCCGTACTTTAGATATCGGCGCAGATAAGCAGGTAGCGTATTTTAACCTGGATAAAGAAGAGAATCCAGCGCTGGGTTACCGGGCAATCCGTATCTGCCTGAAACAGCCTGATATTTTCAAAACGCAGCTTCGAGCACTTTTTCGGGCAGCTGTATATGGAAACCTGTCCATTATGTATCCGATGATTACATCCACAGAAGAGGTCCATCGGATTTATGAAATTGTAAACGTAGTGAAGGAAGAGCTGGAGAAAGAGCAGATTCCTTATAAACTACCGGAACAGGGGATTATGATCGAAACACCTGCTGCTGTCATGATCAGCGATGAACTGGCTGAAATTGTGGATTTTTTCAGCATTGGAACAAATGATTTAACCCAGTACACGCTGGCAATTGACAGGCAGAATGAAAAACTGGATGACTTTTATAATCCCCACCACAAAGCGATTCTGAAAATGATTCAAATAGTGGTGGACAATGCCCACAAGTGTGGAAAATGGGCTGGTATCTGCGGAGAATTAGGTGCAGACCCGGAATTGACAGAGCAATTCATCCATATGGGCGTGGATGAACTGTCGGTTGCTCCTTCCATGATTCTCAAACTGAGAAAGCAGATCCGTGAAATGGCGGATTAGAACAGATAAAACAGCTAAAACAGGAAATGAGTCCATGCGGTTATAAACACTAAATTTGGGTTTTGCTGAGTAAGACGCTTTGTATACAGAGGCAGTGTACGGAAAGAGAAGGGGGCGGACCAGGAGAGGGGTTTGGAAGGCTCAACGCAGAACTGGCATTTTCTAACCTTCCCGAAGCGCTTTTTGGCGGCACGCGGGCATTCGCTCCGAAATCCTGATGCATTTCGCAGCTCAGTGCCCGCTTAGTATCCGATGGGAGCCAGTCGAATACTATCCGCCAAAAAGC
>NZ_JAWYAJ010000445.1:5957-11185 GCF_034124845.1 Robinsoniella sp. | reverse complement strand
CAATTTCCTGTACTCCCGGGGTGACATCATCACCAGTTTCTTAAACATGCTGTTAAAGAATTTTATATCATCATAGCCTACAAAACCTGCTATTTCTGATATCCGCAGATCACTGCCGGCAAGCAGTTCACAGCTCTTCTCTATTCTGACCTTCTGCAGGTATTCCCGGAAAGTAATTCCGGTCTCCTGTTTGAATTTCCGGCTTATGTACTGCAGGCTGAAATGATGTTCCTGGCAGAACATGCCCAGAGTAATATGTTCCCTGTAATTCCGGTCTACATATTGAACCGCATCCAAAACGATTTTATTTTTGGTAGTTCGCACACTGCTCTTTACAATTCCCCGCAGAGTGAGAATCAGAATTTCGATCAGCCTGCAGCGGAAAATCTCCGTATAGCCCGGTCTTTTTTCCCGGTATTCTTCGGACATTCCGGTCAGCAGCTGCAGAACCCGGCTGTCTTCGTCATGAAATATTCTGTTTGCCGGTGTCTGCATCAGCGACGGCGTATAGTACCGGATCAGACACCCCTGTATCAGCGCATCAAAAGAATGACACCCATTCAGTGTATCATCAATAATTGCAGGAAGAAAAAGGCAGTTGATCAAATTCAGGTTCCTGCTTTGGGCATAACAATGTACACTCCCATAATCCACAAAAAAATAATCTCCCGCCTTCAGTTCACTGCTGACATCATTTAAGGTATGGACACAAGTCCCGCAGGTTACATAAACCAGTTCAAAGAAGCGATGATCATGGCTTTCCATGTCATCCTGGCTGCAGGGCATCATCACCAGTTTCTCTGAATTCCCCAAAGTAATCTCTTTTAAATCCAATGTACTTTTCTTTTCCATATAAGTTAAATTCACCCCCTATTTAAGTAGAAATCAGGTCTTTTTTTCCATTTTATTCTCTGGTATCATGAAAGTCAAGATACAGTTGATGCAAGATTAATTGCAAGACACTATTGCAAGTTATAATTGCACTATAATTGCAGTTATAATCGCAAGATGTTGCATATTACACTTATTATCACATTTAAAATGGAGGTAAATTTATGGAATGGCAGGCAAAATGGATCAAACCCTCACTTGACATGGGGGATGTGTGTCCAACATTTAAAAAAGAGTTTCAGGCATTTGAAAATGTTAAGGAGGCAACACTTACCATCACCTCTCTGGGTGTATATGAAGCCCTGATTAACGGCAGGCGGGTCGGTGAATTTGTTCTTGCACCAGGCTGGACTTCTTATACAAAGAGGCTTCAATATCAGATGTATGATGTAACCGATCTTCTGGGAAGCGAAAATCTGCTCCAGGTTACCGTGGGAAAAGGCTGGTACCGCAGCAGAATGCCGGGATGGGAAGGGTCAAAGGTACAGTCTGAATTACAAAAAAATCCTGCCGGAATCCTGGCACAGCTTCACATTGCCTACGAAAATGGCAGTGAAGAAACAGTGATATCGGATGAAACATGGACGACTGCCGAAAGCAATATCCGATTCTCTGAAATATATGACGGTGAAACCTATGATGCTGCTTTTCAAACTGAAAAAGAAACAGAAGTATGCGCCTTTGACGGTCCTTCTGATACACTGATTGCACAGCAGGGTGAGGAAATCCGTGAGCAGGAAAGAGTTTCGGCAGCATGTATTTTCACAACTCCATGCGGTGAAACTGTGGTTGATTTCGGACAGGAGGTAACGGGATATGTTGAATTAGAGGTAGATGCCAATGCAGGGGATGAAGTTTTAATCTCCCACGCCGAAGTCATGGATCAGGATGGCAATTTCTATACGGAAAATTACCGTTCCGCTAAGGCTCAACTGCACTATATCTGCAAAGACGGACATCAGACCTACAAACCAAAGCTTACGTTCTTTGGCTTCCGTTATATCCGTATTGATAAATTTCCGGGGGCAGTCTCCGCCGCCAAACCAGAGAATTTTACCGCTGTAGTGGTCCACTCCGAAATGAAAAGAACAGGATTTTTACGCTGCTCAAATCCATTGCTGAATAAACTCTTCGATAATATTATCTGGGGGCAGAAGGGTAATTTTGTGGATGTTCCCACCGATTGTCCCCAGCGGGACGAGCGTCTTGGATGGACTGGAGATGCACAGGTATTTATCCGGACGGCATGTCTGAATTATGACGTTGAAAAGTTCTTTACAAAATGGCTGGGTGATATGGCAGCAGACCAGCTGGACGATGGACAGGTGGGTCATGTTATTCCTAATTTACTGGATGATCCCACGAGCAGTGCTGCCTGGGCAGATGCCGCTACTATTTGTCCCTGGGAACTTTACTTAGCATATGGTAATGATGAAATATTAAAAAACCAGTTCCAGTGCATGAAAAAGTGGATTGGATATATCACCACACATACAAAGGATGAATATCTCTGGACAGGCGGGGTCCATTTTGGAGACTGGCTGGGTCTGGATGCTCCGGATGGCAGCTACAAAGGATCCTCCAGGGAAGATTTTATTGCATCTGCGTTTTACGCATATTCCACCTCTCTGGTAATAAAAGCCGGCAGGGTTTTAGGTGAGGATGTTGCAGAATATGAGACACTCCACGCTGCAATTGTATCCGCATTTCGAAAAGCCTACCCGGACTACAAGACTCAGACAGAATGTGTACTTGCCGCTTATTTTCAACTTGCCCCTGACTGCCAGGCTGCTGCGGATCAGCTTGCAGAGCTTGTAAAGAGTTGTGGAAAACAGCTTCAGACAGGCTTTGTGGGAACTCCGTATCTGCTCCACGTTTTAAGCGAATACGGCTACTCACAGCTGGCATACGATCTTCTGCTGAGGGAAAGTTACCCTTCCTGGCTGTATCCGATTACAAAAGGTGCAACTACAATCTGGGAGCACTGGGATGGAATTAAAGAGAATGGGGATTTCTGGAGCAAAGATATGAACTCCTATAATCACTATGCATATGGTTCCGTTGCAGACTGGGTCTATGGTAGGGCAGCTGGAATTACGCCAGTCGAAGAATACCCCGGCTATGAAAAAGTGCGGATTGCCCCCATACCGGATAAGCGTCTTGACTGGCTGGAAGCAGAACTTGAGACACGTCACGGCATGATCCGTTCCACCTGGAAAATCGAAGATGCATTATGGCGCTATGAAATAGAAACGCCTGTTGCTGCAGAAATCGTGATTGATGGAAAAGAATATCCCGTGGAAAAAGGCAGTTATCTTTTCTATAGTAAGATTAAATAAACTGATTGGAACATCTGCTCTACACAGTGCCCGAAAATATCGTCAATTCGGTATTCCTGGGCACTATTTTGATTATGTAACAAAGATGAGCATTTTTTTAGCTTACAGGAGTTGTATTTTGCGATTTAACGAATAGCATGCGACTATCTCCTCTCGGAAGCTGTCTGGGTACTGAGTTGAAAATGCATCAGGATTTCAGAGGCAACCCTGCTTGGCTGCCTTCAAATAAACGCTGCAGTTTATCTACGTCTAAAGAAGTCCCGATCACGACGACTTTTCCTGTATATTGTGGTTCCCCCTTATTTATTTCCCACTCTCAGGGCACCATGTTAAAATAAAGCCACTCTCCTTTTACACTTTCCACTGCCCCTTTCACGCGTAAAATAAAACAGTTATCTTCATCTAGTTCCTTCAAGATCTGCTCCAGCTCCTGATATGTGAACACATTTGCCGTCTCCATGCTCCAACTGCTGAATTTATCATCAGAATGATGCTGACTGTCAAATCGGGATATACGTGGTGCACTGCGCAGGCGACGGAGTTTTACAGAATCCAACTTTTCATCGGGAACTTTCTGCTCTATTTCCCCGCTGTCTATGATCTCTTCCTGCGTTTCCATAACTTCCAGTATCTGTACACCACTTAATTTTTCCAGAGGCGTTGTAATTACGGATGCTTTCGGGTTGACTTTGCGTAATTCTTCCCTGCACAACATTATTTTTGCTCTGTCTGCTTTATCCGTACGGCTTAAAAGAATCGTATCCGCATACCTGATCTGGTCATTGAAAAATTCCCCAAAATTCTTTTGATAGAGAACATATTTTGTAACATCCGCCACCGTAAGGCTGTTCTCCAGAGTAACAGACTGTTTATCCTTCAGCTCCCCCACTGCTTTCCTAACATCTGACAGTTTCCCCACCCCGGAAGGTTCTATGAGAATGCGATCCGGGTTATATTGCTTCACAGCCTCTTCCAGTGCCTTACAAAACTCCCCTTTTAGCGAACAGCAGATACAGCCGGAATTTATTTCCCGAATCTCAATTCCGGTTCCTTTTAAAAACCCTCCGTCAATTCCAATCTCGCCAAACTCATTTTCAATCAACAGAACCTTTTCATCTTGAAATATTTCCCGCAGTAATTTCTGAATCAAAGTCGTTTTCCCTGCACCTAAAAATCCCGATATTATGTTGATCTTTGTCATTTGATTTTCCTTTCTTATTGCTTTGATTTTATTTTTATTTGCAATTTTTCCAGATATGTATTGATCTTTTCTATCTATTTTCTATCTATTTAGTATCGGTAGGGATAGACATATTCTTTTTCTGCTTTTTCTGCATCCTCAATCCCGGTAACCTGGATTACAATTCCTTTCTCTTTATTATAATGGAAAATTCCCGTTACGGAAACCCATTTATCCTGTTTTAAATTTTCCGCGTCATCCCATATACAAATAGGCCCGCAGGGAGATAGATCCGCGATACAGCAGCTCATCAATAATCTTGTCACAGCAAATTCATTGTTTTCCAGAGTATCATCCCGGTACACAGTCCCATGCATCGTGATCTGGTACCCATCATACTTATCCGGATAATAACTTAGCTGCAGCAGCCAGTTATAAAAGTCCTCATCGCTAACCGTTATGGTTCTGTTTGCCTCATCCAATCCTGCTGGAATCTGCTGTTTTTGATTATTTGGTACATTGGAGGTTTTCCCCTCTTTCCCCTTTTCTGTTTCTGTTTCTCTTTGTCTATCCTGTGAGCGAACTATTTCCGTTTCCGTCTCTCCTGCATACGGCTGCCCTTCTTTGGAACTGCCCCCGCCTGGCATCTTATCTGATTTTTTGGATACATCACTCGAATATCCTCCAACGGCAGCATGAGACGTAAAGTTTCCATGGGGAAGCAGTATAATCATGAGCGGAATCACCAAAACCAGACATCTGTTCACACTGGATTTATACTTTGGCGTTCCCACCTTCAGAAAACGGGATATTGCCCA
>NZ_JAWYAJ010000445.1:0-5947 GCF_034124845.1 Robinsoniella sp. | reverse complement strand
GGTAAAATATAGAAATGGCTCCATTCTTGGAGTTACAAATAATAAATAACTTTTGCTGTATGCCATCCCAAACATCATGATTGAGAATAACAGGCAGCAGGCGCCTTCTATCAGCGCTTCGTAGTTCAAGTAACGTTTCATAATACCACGCCTCCTCCTCCCAGCAAACCAAAGATCAGAATTACGCCATAGCAGACAATGAGCGTCGTGACTGCCAGCCTCACCACAAATGTCCTCTTAAAATAGCCGTTTAGCATCAGCAGATTTTTGATATCCATCATAGGTCCAAAAACCAGGAATCCCATCATCGGCACAAAGGAAAACATACCGGACATACTTCTGGCAACCACTGCATCCGAGGATGAGCATAAAGATAATAAAAATGAAAGCAGTATCATAGCTAAAAGCGCTATTGGCATGCTGATTGCTCCAAATCCTTTCAGCCAGTTCAGATCAGCCGCCTGAAATACAGCAGAGAAGAAGATTCCGATCATTAAATACTTTCCAACATGAAAGAACTCTGTCTGTGCATGGCGCATAAACAGTTGAAATTTACCGGTGATGCCTTTTGGTTCCCCACTCTCTTCATAACACCCGCAGCTGCAGCTGCCAAAATCCTCTGTTCCCTCTCTTAACAGCTGTTTTGGCCTTTTGAAAAAGAAAGTAAGACCAATAATAAAAGCACACACTATCCCCAAACCCAGCCTGTAAAGCACAACCCTAAGATCCAGGTTAAAAGCGTAATATGTAGATAACAACACCACCGGATTAACCACTGGTGCCGCAGCCATAAAACAAATGGCTGCCTGAATGGGAACACCCTTTTTCAGCAGACTTTTAAAAACCGGTATGGCTGCACAGTCACACACCGGCAGGAAAAAGCCACCCGCCATCCCCATCAGCATACCTAGTATGGGATTCCTGGGAAATACGCGCTCCATCCATCTCTGGGGTAGAAAAACCTGGATTGCCGATGACAGCAATACTCCCAGCAATAAAAAGGGAACTCCCTCCAAAAATACCCCCATAAATAATGTCAGGATAGTATTGAACAATATTCCACCCTGTTCCAGCAGCGGTGCAGCCAGTATTAAAATTCCTATGATTCCTGTGATGACAGCAAATGGAACATAGGGAGATATTTTTCTTTTTCGAACCAGCTCTTTGATTTCAGGACTGGATACCAGCCGGACTTCTGACCGGGATACACTGCGAATCTTTTGCTCAAATCTGCGTCTGACCTCCAGGGCATCGGCATTGCGCAGTAATGACAGGTCACTGGCTGCCACCTGGGATACCGGGGCATCCCCTGTCTGTCCCAGCAGCATATCCGCCATTGGAACATCTGCCAGATAGATCACTTTTTCAATATGGAACAGTTCACCCATCCGCAGCTGCAGAAAAATACGCTCCAGCTTTGAAAATGCTTCCAACCCGTTCCATTCTACCCATATTTCATCAAACTTCTGTTGCTCCATAACCATGCAGATATCGTCCGCAATCTGCATGATGGAATCCTCCAGTTCTTTTTTTGACCAGCTAAGCAGCTTACAATTCTTTGTCTCGTTTAACTCCTGCTCCCCTTCTTCAAACTGCAAAACAAGTATTTCCTTCTTCCTGCAATGACGCAGCATCTGGGCTATAAATGTTGTTTTGCCGCTCTCCAGAAATCCTGCAACCACATATAAAGGTGTTGTCATTAAATTCCTCCTTCTTACTTTTTAAGCAGCGCTTTTACAAATACAACTACAAGAAACCACGCCACTTCTAAAAGTACAATCGTTCCGCCAGGCTTCCATCCGGCATAATAAGACAGTATTAATCCAGCAATTGTTGTGACCAGCGCAACAGCCACTGCCCAAAGAAGGGCTTTTTTATAGCTTCTGCCCATCTGCATTCCGCAGGCAGCAGGAACCACCAGCATGGAGGAGATGATCAACGCTCCAACCGTGCGGGAAGCTATGGATATGGTAAGCGCCGTCAGTACCGTAAATACAAAATTAATCCGCTGTACCGGCACTCCCGAAATACGCGCTGCATTTTCATCAAACCCAATATAAAATAGTTCTTTATAGAGAAGCAGAACCGTGATCAGTACAATCAGGCTGACAGCCGTCACCAGTATAAGTTCCTCTCTGCTGATCGCAACGATACTGCCAAAAAGAAAACTGCTGAAGTTTGCACTGCTTTTTACAAACCCGGACAAAACGCCTGCCAAGCCAATTCCTCCTGACATAACAATTGCAATTGCCATCTCCGAATAGCGGGGCAGCTTCCTGCGGATACGCTCAATGCCCAGTGCTGCAGCCACACATACCACCGCTGCACTCAGAACGGGGTTTATACCAAATATCAGACCTGCCGCCACACCTGCAAGTGAAGAATGGGAAAGTGCATCCCCGATCATTGACATTCTTTTCAGCACAATGGTCATTCCGATACAAGGTGTGATCACCGCCAGCAGTATACCTGCCAGAAAAGCCCTCTGCATAAAACTATATTGTAATATACTCATTTTAAAATTCTCCCCTCTTCCATTTTCAAAACCCGATGCGCCCCCGTACACTCTGAGATATTTCCATGGGTAACTAATAATATCGTAACTTTTCTTTTCTGATTCAGTTCGTTTAACAGCCGGTAAAATTCCTTTACGGATTGTGCGTCCACTCCTGCTGTAGGCTCATCCAGAACCAACAGCTTCGGATTACCTGCCACTGCCCGTGCCAGCATGATCCTTTGCTGCTGTCCACCGGAAAGTTCTCCAATCCGTTTCTTCAGAAAACACTCCATGCCAAGTTCCTCCAGGGTTTGACTGACACATTCCCGGTGGATTCTCCCCGGTAAGCGGAACCTGCCAATCTGCCGGTATAGTCCCGTCATCATAATTTCTTCTACCGTTGCAGGAAAGTTTTGATTATGGCTAATGCTGTTTTGAGGTACATATCCAACTACCCCAGCCGAAAATACACGTCCCGGATCCTTTCCAAACATCTGCACACGCCCTTCCTGCGGCTGTAACTCCCCAAGCAGAAGCTTCAGGAGCGTACTCTTTCCACTTCCATTTTCTCCGGTTAGAAGTACATACTCCTCTTCCCGGATTTCTAAATCCATATTTCGCAGAACCGGTACCTCTGCATACCGGAACGTGATATTTTCCATGCTGACTATGTTCATGAAGCATTCCTCTCTTACTGTTAATTTTATTTTCCGCAATAATATTCATAAAATCTTTTACGGCGTACTATTTTAATGCTTCATCCAGTCTTTTCAGATTTTCTCTCATTACAGAAAAGTAATCCGCACCAGCTGCAAGCTCTTCATCACTTAATCCTTCCAATGGATTCAAAACTTCTGTCTTCGCTCCAATTTCATTTGCAATGGTTTTTGCAACCTTCGGGCTCACAAGCTCTTCAAAAAAGATCGTTTTCACATTATGTTTCTTTGCAAACTGAATAACCTCATCCATTCTCGATGGATCCGGCTCTGAATCCGGCATAAGGCCTTCAATTCCAACCTGATTCAGTCCGTATGCTTTACAGAGATACCCAAACGCTTCATGCGCTGTAATCAGATCTTTGACAGATGTTTTTGCAATTTCTGCTCTATACTCCTGATCCAGCTTTATGAACTCCGCTGCATAAGTCTCAAAATTTTTTTCATAGTAATCCTGATTCTTGGGATCTGCTGCCACAAAAGCATTTTTAATGTTCTCCATCTCTGCTTTTGCATTCATGGGGTCCAGCCATACATGTGGGTCATAACTGATATCGTCTTTGTTAGTGTCTTTGTTAGTGTCTTTATCATGGCTGACTTCGCGGGCTGCAGCTTCCTCATCTCCGGCAGCTTCCTCATCTCCTTTAGTTTCCTCATGGTCATGCGTCCCTTCCATGAGTGTTAATCCTTTCGCCGCTTCCACAACTGTCAGCTTCTGATTATCCAGTGATTCCAACACACTTTCCACCCAATGCTCCATGCCTGCGCCGTTGTAGACAAAAACATCTGCCGATTCCAATTCGCGGATATCCGTTGCCGCCGGTTCCCAATCATGAGGCTCTGTACCTGCCGGTACCATATTGGTGACTTCTGCTTTATCCCCGCCTATTTTTGTGGCAAAATCATACATAGGATAGAAGCTCGCAGCCACTTTTAACTTATCCCCGGAATTTATTTCCTCTGATTCCCCTTCTGTATTGCTGCTTAACTGGTCTGAGATTTGCTTATTCTGGTCTGTCATTTGTTTTTTCTCTTCTGCTTCCGGGCTGTTCTTCTCCCCGCAGCCTGCGCAGCACAAAGAAACCGCCAGCACTGACAAAATAATGTACACTGATCTTTTCATGATAAAATCCTCCATATTCAATTATAATTTTTCTGATTTAATATTTGATTATTTGGTAAAATGGGCGCAAAAAAACAAGGTTTCCTCCTGCAAAAAGGCAGAATTCTCCCTTGCGTCCGCTGACTTAATCGTTCAGCCTAACCTTATAAGATATGAGTGTTTTCTTTTGAAAGAATTGATAAAATGACGGTATCATAGCGATAAATATTGCCACAATACAAAAGACTGTTACAGCACAAATGATTGCACTCCCAACCTGATGAATGAGATTTTCTGCATGCTGTATTTCAGCGCAGACCGGGCAGCTTTCACCGGTACACTGATGCTGAATATTTTCTGCAATAAAAAAATTAGAGAGAAACAGAACACTTAAAACTGCCGCAATCAGAAAGATGGAAACAGCTTTATTATATACTTTTCGATTTTGATTATGCAGGTTCCTCATTGTCGTTTTCTCTCCTTTCTTTCAGGTTGCATTTATGGATCAGCTTAAGCGGCAATGACTGCAATAGCCATAGAGTGTAGTATGCTGCTGATCCAGCTCAAAATGATGCTCATTTAAAATATGGACGGAAAATTCCTCCATGCATTCGCATTTTAACGGAACCGTTTGTCCGCATTTCAGACAGACCAGCTTCCCATGGTTCTGTTTTTCTTCATCCCCAATATACCGGTATTGAGCAGGAGACCCGTCCATAGATGGTATTTTTGTGACCAGCCCATCCTGGTGCAGCCTCTCCAGCATCCGGTAAAGAGTAGTCTGCCCTGCCGGTATTCCCTCACTACGCATATAATCCATAAATTGTTCAACCGTATAAAATTTCTCCTGGTTCGCTTTCAGACAATGCAGGATATTCTCCCTTTGTTTCGTCTGGTACTGACCACGTTCCCCCAACTTATTTTCCTCTTTTCTTCAAATGTGAATTTGAAAATCATTTTCATTTTATAGCAGATTGTATTTTTTGTCAACTAAACGTTTTTTGTCACCTTAATACTTTCTGCAATATGCGGATCCAGGATACCGCTCACAGGCGGAAGCACCCCCCTGTCCATAAGCGGAGAATGTCCAAGGATTCTCTTATAGGCACGATAAAATGCGGAATAATCTGCAAATCCCGCGGCGGCTGCCGCATCTGCTGCGCTGCACCCGTTTATCAGAAGCTGCTGGGCATAGATCACCCGCTTTTGTATCAGGTAATCAAATACCGTAGTCCCGACTGCTTTGCGGAAAACTCTGTTCAGATAATGTTTGCTCAGCAAAAATTGCTCAGCCAGATGATCCAGCGTAATTTCTTCTGAAAGATGGCGATTCAGATAAATTAAGATCTTTGTTGCCAGGTCATTGTCCAGATTATGCCCATGAACTCCGCTTTCTTTTCCCCTTATGGCAACAATTCGTCCAAGGGCAGCTTCCATACCGATGGTGATCAGCTGTTCCTGAAGCCCCGACGGACTTTTCACGTATTCGCAAAGGGCATCCAGACATGCATCCAATTGAAACGTCTTCACATTTTCAAAATATATTTTCTGTTTTGGATTTTTCTCAAAGGCCTGAAATACCGATAGTAAAAGCCTCCGGTGTTCCATAGAGATGATATCCGGATGAAAATG
>NZ_JAWYAJ010000444.1:0-1772 GCF_034124845.1 Robinsoniella sp. | reverse complement strand
CAAAACTATCAGTCTCTTTTGAAACTGCTAACAAAATCATTTCATCCTCTTCCATATCAATAGCTATCTTCTGACATTCACTACAGTCAATTTGATTTCTTTTCCCGGTCCATGGATTACAAATCCATATCCTTCCCGTCCCCTGAATACTCACAGACACAACCCCGCTGCTTTTCTTGCCTGGTCTCTGGTAAGAACTTTTACTTGTTTTCCCAAAGACCGCGCTGACGCCAAACTCATCCGGATTCGCCTCATTTGGTGTATAATCCACACGATTATATGCATATAACGTAATATAACGGATTTTCTCATCCTCATGCACCGCAGTCATAATGTCTCGTTTTCCGTCAAGCATCACTTCCGGCATCACTTCCAACTTTTTCAGGGTTTCTGGAACTTCCCCCCTCGCTGAGACATGGATAACAGCATCTGAATTCCAAGCCTTCCCAAGTTCTTTATTCCAATGTACTTTCTTTTCTTCCGAATTGATTTCTGAATAAAATCTTCCACCAACAGGCTTCTCTCCAATCCAGATAATCGGGAAACCGTTCATTGACAGCTTCTGTATCTGTTTTAGAAGGGTTAGAGACGCATATTTTTCATGATCAATAATTAGGCATTTATAAGCTGGTCCTTCTTCATCCAATCTTCCGTTTGTCACACGACATACCGGAAGTTCCAGCATTGTCTCAGACAGAAATTCATAACTGTATCCATAATTTATCAATTGTCCATCATCTGGATAAAGGTAAAATTCACTGCCAAGACCATCATTACAATATGTATTTTTCAAAATTGCACAATCTATTTTTGCATTCTTTCGAAACACTGCATTTAACCGAGCAATCGTATCCATACACCCCCGGGCATCTTCCAGTGATAATGTACGATTCCATTCATTTGAGATAAACCCATAAAAACCCGTATATCCCGGCCAGGATGCTCCAGAAATTTGCCTGTTTTCCGAATATATACCCGTATATTTTCCAGAATACGAGCCTCCATGCAGTACCTGTGCGTTCATACCTGCCATCAAGCTTCGTTTCACCCACCAAAACAGGTCTTCATAGCACTGTCCGTACGCATTTCCAAATTCAGCCGCACACTCAAACGAATACCGCTTCTTTCTTCCAAGATGCGCCGAAGCCGCCATTGTTTTCAAGCTGTCAATTGCCGGCCTCCCAAGCGCTTCATTCTCCGGGATTGCCACACAAAGTGCACTGCGTTCCACTTCCAGCGGCTTATTATATGCCACCTGATAACGAATTGTTTTCCCATACTTCTCCGCCATCCGCTCCAATTCCTCCAAATGATTCTCGCAATATAACTGTGTTTGCACTTCTAAATAATCGTGGTTGACCTGATCAGAATACATAGGATCACTGAATCGATATCCCGGTATATCCCCTGACGGGTACAAATTGGTCAAACCAACAACTGGAAGATATGGCAAAATAGAATAGCCTCTCCGCACTTCAAATTCTTCAGCAAAGCCATGACTCCAGTCAAAAGCCGCTTCATATTCCAGTGAATCACAAAAAATAGATTCCTGTGCGGAATATAAATTCGATTTCCACACCTCCTCCCAATACTCTTCACATGCCTGCACACCCTTTTTACTCAAATGGTCGATCACATAACTCTGCCCCGAATTTATTTTTTGTACTGTTGGTTGTTGATAGAAGGCAAATACTTTCCAAATAGCCGCTTCGTTTCCCGGGAACTCATAGCGCAGTACAGCACCATTTACTGTTTCTTTCACATATCCACTC
>NZ_JAWYAJ010000443.1:3235-4466 GCF_034124845.1 Robinsoniella sp. | reverse complement strand
AATATCGGAGGAATAGCCGGTGGAGGATTAAACCGGTTTGTAGATATCCAGAACTGCTACAGCCTGTCAGATCCGGAACTGAGTATCAAACGGCTTCACCAGGCTTATAAGCTGGTAATAAACGGAGCAACGACAGATTTCACCTGGAATCAGGTAGTAGTAAATCAGGACCCTGACGCAAAAGGTTATAATTATAAACTGGATGCGGTTGGAAACACTACATATGGTAATAATGTAACAAACATGACTTATATGGATATGATGTCCGGAGATAATTTCAAAGGCTTTGATCCTGATATCTGGACTCTGGATCATCAGACCAGGGACGATGAAGGTGATCTTCTGTATCCATTCCCTCAGTTTGTGAAGAGACAGCAGACAGCGGAATATGTTGGGGATCAATACCTGGCAGATAAACCGGATTTTGCATTCAACACAGACTTTAATAAACGTAAGAACAATATAGATATAGAAACCCCGAAGACAACGATAGAGAACGCACAGGTTACAGTGAAAGATGCTGTATCCAGTACAATCAGCTATCAGGATACACCTTCCAATTATTCCATTCAGATAGATGGATATGATCCGGCAGCCTCTTATCAGGTCACAATCTATGATGGTGATGCATATGAGAAGGCAGATTATGCCCCGATTGTCATCCGAAAGTTTGAAATAGCACCGGGAGGAGCGGTAACTTCAGGCGGAAAACTTCCGAATTATGAGTCAACCACCACAGCGGCGGGAACAATGAAGTTCTTTAATCCGGCAAATGTAGTATTTAACGCAGGAACAGGAACGCTTCAGATTCTGGATGAAGAAGAAACCGGCTGGTATATGCCAAATAAGGGATACTATACAGCAATTGTAACAAAATCAACCGGAAATGCCACGACAGCGGATATCGAATCTAAAGTCAGTGATTTCCCGGATAAAAAAGGAACGGTAAATGGTATTGCCAAATCCGCAATAAAAGGAAACACCTCAGAGCGGTTCCAGGTACATTTTGGAGGGGATAATGCTGACGGAAGTAATATTGATTCCCAGACAACCTTCTTTGGTCTGCTTCCAACCGGATATTCTTACGGTACACAGGCGAAGCCTTACTATGTAACAGACCAGTACAGCATTATCGGGATGACTACATCCGGTATTGCACAGGATGCCACAACAGGGCGTTATTTCAGGCAGAGTAAAGATTTCACAATCGATCAGCCGTTCTATGAAATGT
>NZ_JAWYAJ010000443.1:0-3225 GCF_034124845.1 Robinsoniella sp. | reverse complement strand
TGAAATGTTTGAGTTTAACGGTGATTACGATGGCGCTGGCCATAAGATCACTCAGGACAATAAAGATATTGGATTTATATCCTATTTAAGAAGTAAAGATAAAGCGTCATTTACAGCCAGTGTACATGATTTACAGATGCAGGTTAAAGCAACGGATACGTCCGGCAAAAAGCTTAAGAACCTTGGAAAATACCAGGAAGCATCCAACTATACGGCAAACCTCGGACTGATTGCAGATTATGCGGATAGTGCGTTGCTGGATAAGATCACGGTAAGCGGAGAGGTACGTGCCCAGGGATTCACAAACCTTGCAAATGTAAAGAAATACATAAATAACAGCTATACACTTGGCGGTGTGGCAGGATTCATCAGAGATTCAGAAGTAACCGATACAAGAAATAATGCAACCCTTGGAGTAAATTTAAGCAGGCCGGAAGCAGATGTTCCACTTGGAAATGGGGACACCCTGAAAGTGAAATACGATCTGCCGGCAGCCCTCAGTATAGAAACAGCCGGAATTGCAGCGTATGCGAAAGATACCAAATTCGTGAAAGTTTCCAATAATGGTGAAATTATCGCCAGCCAGGGAAATCATCACGCAGCGGGTCTGGTGCATACCATGGAAGGAAGTAAATCACAGATTTCCCAGAGTATGAACGGCGGGTATATCAGAGCTCACAACGGAACAGCGGCAGGACTTGTAAAAGATTTAAGAAGCGGTCAGATCAAACAGGCATACAATACCGGTAAAGTAACGGCACTTGCAGTTGCTTCGGCCGGAGGCAGCGGAACCGCAGTTGGTATTGCCGCAGATGTTGCAGGCAGTGTTACGGAAGTTTATAACGCAGGATTTGTTAGCGGAAAATATCAGGGAAGCTTATCCAGGAGCAAAGGATCCAGAGGGCAGTTTACAAAAGCATATTACCTGAAGGATGAAAATTTCTACTGGGGAGATTCCACACAGCTGCCCGGATTGCCGGGATCCATGGTGGTGACAGACGATAAAGATCTGGAATTGTACCTGGGATTTGGCAGGGCACCGAATGAATATTGGGCTTTCGCAGACAACAAACACGAAGATTATGTAACAACACCGGCAGATCCGGACAATGGTATTGACGAGGTATACCAGGATACCTACGCACTGACTTATGCAGAAATCACGGATGCAGCCGCAATGGCAGCAAAGGGATTTGATATGACTACAGGAAGTACGGATAAGTCCTGGAAGCTGGATCCGAATCCGGTAAATGATACCATTAACAGCAGTAACCTCTTATTGAGGGATTATGCAAAAGATCCATATCCACTGCCGCAGTTTACGCAGTATGAACATAAGACAAGAAAAGACTTAAACTTCCCGCTTCTGTTCGGAGCGGCGCAGGAAACAGGGAAGACGCCGTATGGAAGCAGTGATAAGAAGCTGAAATACGAACCGTATGACCCGGTGGCTGACAAAGGGAAAACAGAAACCTTCAAGGATACCATCAAGGTAGATCTGAATAATGTGAGTACCACAGCCAGATATAAAGTCCTGGTCTATGAAGGCGATGCGATTGCAGAGGATGTTAAGAAACAGGAGAAACAGAAGCTATTCGTTACCATTGAAAAGAAATATGTGGATCTTCGGGATCCGGGTAACCTGTCCAACATCAGTAATCTGAACAATATGCAGTACAGTAAGATTTATGTGGACGGGCAGAGCGGATACTATTATGAAGTCCTGGTAAGGGATGGATATGGAAATGAAGTACCGGCGATATTTGCCAATAAAGAATTTGTCAATAACAAAAATGAGATTTTATTGAACAACAATGTATTAGACAGGCTGGAAGAGCCTCAGAAGGACAAGCCATATTACAGTGCAACAGTAGTGGAATATCAGGTTCCGGGCAAGGAGCAGACAGATGAAAACAACTTCTACTCTAAGTTCAGCCCGCATTTTGCGAAAGCAACAGAGACGCAGAGTGCTTCATGGGAATTTGGAACTGCGGCAAAACCTTATGAGATCATGACTCAGCGAAACCTCTATAACATCAGTCTTGGAGGAATCAAACATGGGGACAGCCATTATCTGAAATCTCATTATGCACAGACACAGGATCTGGAATTAAAAGATCAGAAATTATCCGTGCCTGTGCAGGCGAACCAGGAAGGAACCATGCAGGAATTCTGGAAGCGGGGTATTGGAACTGCGACTTTGGATTTCTCTGGAACCTATACTGGAGCGGCAGCAGGAGGAACGAATCACAAAATCCTGGATAACAGGTCGGCATCAGCAGCGAAACCGGTTGGATACAGCATTTTTAACGGTATGAGCAAGACAGCTAAAGTATCGAACCTGGATTACATTATTAATAAAGCGGATTACCGTATCCTTGCAGATGCTATCCTTGTAAAGACAGGAGCGGGTACCATTTCCGGTATCAACCTCACTTCTGCCGCAGCGGATACTAAAGTAAAAGTAACCACCACAAGTCCGGACCGGTTTGGTCTGATTGCGGGTGAAATAAAAGCGGAACCAGGAGCAGCTGAGATACCGGTTGTTGAAAAGATTGACATCAGGAAAGAGATTTCTGTGGAAAATCAGGTTTCGAATAAAGAGGACATAGGCAGTACGGTTGGCAAGATCACCGGTTCTGCAAATCTGGCAGATGTAACTTCGGCAGCATCTCTAAACCATACCGGAGCAAGCAGCAGTCCGGCTTCTACAGGCGGAATTGCAGGACGCGTTACAGTACCTGCAGGTTCCACAGAGCAGGCAGCATTAAGCTTGAAAAATGTACATTACCTTGGCGGAAAACTGATCGTGAGCAATGCAGCGAACCAGCGAATCGGCGGAATTGCAGGCATCATGGAACAGACTGACGCTGTAATAGATAACGCATCCTCATCAGCGGATATCACCGTAAACCGTACAAACGGTCAGGGCGCTTACGGCGGATTGATTGGAAAATTAATAAAGTCCGATATGAATCTGAAAAACGCAAGTGCAGCGGGAAATATCATAGAGGATAGTTCAACCCAGAGTTATAATCAGGGCGGAACTTTTGGTGGAATCATCGGTGATGTTCAGGAAGTTAAAAATATTGAATTTACAAATGTAACAGCAGGCAGCTTTGATACGGCAGCCGGAAAATCTGCTACGCAGATACAGGTTGTCAACAGCGGAAGCTACGAAGCAGTGCTTGGCGGAATCATTGGAAAAGCAGTAATGGCAGCACC
>NZ_JAWYAJ010000442.1:0-41309 GCF_034124845.1 Robinsoniella sp. | reverse complement strand
GGGAATACCCCTTAGTTCAAGTCGGCTTAAAATCTGGTTTATTTTTCACTCTTTCCTCCTATACCGCATTTTTTTGTGTTTTCAACCAGGTAAATGTGAATGTTTACTATTCACATTCACCTGTATGCTTGTGCCTCAGACAGTACTTATCTTACTGTGATAACGCAGGAATCTTTCTTTCCTCCAGGTGTCTTTACCGTAATGATAGTTGTTCCTTTATGCAAAGTTGTAACGACTCCTTTCGATGAAACTTTTGCAGCCTTTTTATTTGAGCTTTCCCATTTCAGAGTATCTGTACTGTTCTTTGGCTTTACAGTTGCTTTTAGCTGTAATTTTTTTTGTATCTTTAATGTCTTCTTATGAAGGTTAATCTTAACCTCCTTTGCCTTCACCTCCTTTACCGTAATGATGCAGGTTACTTTCTTCTTACCGGATATCTTAGCAGTAATTGTTGCTTCTCCAGCTTTTCTTGCTTTTACCAGACCTTTTTCAGATACGGCAGCAACTTTTTTATTTGAACTGGTCCAGATGACGTTATCTGTTGCATTTGACGGTTTTAAGAAAGACTTAAGCTGATAAGTTTTTCCCTTATAGACAGTCTTGCTTTTTTTGTTCAATGAAATTTTCTTTGCCTTAACCGTATGAACTGTGATCCTGCAGGATGCTTTTTTTCCTCCGTCAGCAGTGCTTACCGTGACGGTTGCTTTCCCTGCTTTTTTAGCGGTTACTTTTCCGTTGGCATCAACTGAGACAACGGAACTGTTGGAAGATCTCCAGGAAACCTTCTTGTTTGATGCATTGCCAGGCAGTACTTCTGCTTTTAATTGTTTTGTGCCTTTGCCTTTTATTGTGAGACTGTTGTAATTCAGTTTTACTGAAGATACAGCAGTTACCTGGATCTTATTCAGGGTTTTAAAGGTTACACTTGCTCCGCCGGATACATTTCCTGCCTTATCGTATGCATATACAGTAAGCGTATAAGCTGTGTTGGGAGCCAGCCCCTTTATTTCTGCTTTTGTACCATTTGTCACCGTTGATACTACGTTATCTTTATTCTTCACCAGATATTTTTCCACACCGGTATTATCTGTGGATGCATTCCAGGTAATCGTAACGGCGTTTTCTGTAATTCCGGAAGCTTTTACATTTCCCGGCGTGGAAGGCGGCTGTTTATCACCTGCAGGTACCAGTCCTTTTACCGCTGACTGAAGACCTTTTACTGCTTCATCCGCTTCTTCCTGGACAGCATCCTTCTGTTCCATTACCTGAACGGCTTCATCCAGCTTCTGTTTTAAAATTCCAAAACTCACAGCCGTATATTTTGACTCCTGGGACAGGTATTCATTTGCTTCTTTGATTGCGTTTTTAAGGGCTGTCTTATCTGCTCTTAGTACCAGACCGCTTATTGCATTTTGTAAGGAGTCCGTTGCTGTATCAATTTCCTTCTGGGTAAGATTTGCATTATACAACGCTTTTTCTGCATTTTTTAACGCTCTGCTAAATACCTTCCAGCTGGAACTTGTATAATCAGATTCACTGCCTTTTAATCCAACTGCCTGCTCTACTGCATTTTCTAATTCCTGTGTCTCAAGACCAGCCTGATTATAGATGCCCATCTCTGCCAGCTGGAAGTAATTAATTTCTCCTGCCGGTGGATTCCCAACTTTTGTTAAATGAATCCGGACTTTTCTGGCTGTTACTCCTTCTTCCCATTTTAGAACTGCCGGCTTACCAAAAGGTGCCTGGTAATCGGTAAAATCTGCAATAGCTGTATACTTGCTCTCTCCGTCCTTACAGATTTCAACGCTGAAATCTTTTGGGAAAGATGGTGTCTTGCCATCAGCTGTTAACACATCACTTCTTGGATATAAATGAACTCTGTTGAAATTCATATCCTCTCCCAGATCAATTTCAACCCAGTGGTCTACATCTGCACTATTTGTTCCGTTTGATGTAAATCCAAGGCTTCCTTTTACAGAGAGTAACTGACCGTCATTAATATTCTGGATTCCCCAGTCTGCATTGGATATTGAGGTACTTGCATCTGCCTTCCCCAACAGTGCCAGGTTCTCCCTCTCTATACGGCTGTTCTCTATTGCAAGCTTAGTTTCTCCATTGATCTGTAAGGTGATTTCCGGACTCTCGTCTTCGAAACCTTCCCCATACCATTTTGCAAATGAATAATCTACTTCATTCACCGGTTTTGCACTTAAGGTAATTTCATCACCTGTGTAGACGTTCTCAATAATTGGTAATTTCTGAGGCTCGCCCCCGTTGATGCTTACCATGCTTCCCTGACTTCCATCTTTATCCACAATGTTTAAAACAACTTGCTTTCTAAGTACCGTTGTGAATTGGTACTGTCCGGAACCAGCTTCAAATACCGCTTTTCCATCCTCCATTTTTACAAAGGTAAGCCCCTCACTCTCAGCTGCGGGAATCCCATTTTCCAGTACCTGATCCTTGTTTTCAGCCGGTACATATACCGTTGCCGTGCTATTCGCAGGAATCGTAACGTTCATAAAGAAATTATCGTTATCTCCATAGCTCCAGCTGCTTTCGATATTGCCGTAAACAGATTCAAAAGAACTGCCCATATAGCTTAATCCGCCGCCGGGATATGGTTTTAAATAAAAGTGCTTGTAACCGGGGTTTTCCTCATCGTATGAGATACCTGCCACGTAGTTATAGAACCATTCTCCCACGGAACCTAAGGAATAGTGGTTAAAAGAATTCATTCCCACATCACCAAACTGTCCTGTCTCATAATCATAAGAGTTCCAGCGCTCCCAGATCGTGGTTGCTCCGGCTCTTACACTGTATAACCAGGATGGATAGGTATCCTGTAATAACAGGCGGTATGCCACATCTGCGTACCCCATCTCGGTCAGCATCGGACAGAGGTAAGCAACGCCCATGAATCCCGTTGATAAATGCCAGTTCTTATTCTTAATGTCCTCCACAAGATATGCTGCTGCTTTTTTTCTTGCTTCATCGTCTTTTAATAAGTTGAACTTCAGTGCCATGAGGTAACTGGTCTGCGTTCCATTTCCTACATGTCCTTCTTCATCAACAAATGCCTTGTTAAACCCTTCCTTAATCTGTTCAAATAAATTGCGATATGCAGCGGCATCTTCTGTTTCTCCAATTGCCTCTGCCATCTTGGAAAGTAAATCACAGCTGTATGCATAATAACCGGTACAGATTAAATCAATAGGCGTATTTGCCCCAACCGATAACCAGTCTCCATAATTATTTCCACAGCCCTCTACCAGATGATCCTTTGTCTCCAGATTCTGATAATACCGGATCCACCCTTTCATACCTTCGTAACTCTGCCGGATAATGGTGGTGTCACCGTAAGTGGTGTATATCGTCCATGGGATGATAATAACGCCGTCTCCCCAGCCGGAAGCTCCGAATGAACCGCTCAGTCCATCTCCGGGTGTTACATAGTTAGGTGTCCAGTCGGCAATTGCTCCGTCTGCTCTCTGATTCGTGGTAACGTCCATCATAAATTTCTGAAAAAATCTCTGTACATCCTGATTCATCGCTGCAGTGCGGACAAATACCTGTGAATCTCCGGTGTATCCCAGTCGTTCGTCTCTCTGTGGACAATCCGTAGGTACACTGATGAAGTTATCTAACTGGCCCCAGGTAATGTTGCTCTGAAGCTGATTGATATCTTCATTTGATGTGGTAAAGCTTCCCGTTGAATTTTGCAGGGAACTGATTGCCACACCTGTAATATCATCCACAGCAGGTACACCCGGATAGCCTGTTACCTCTATATAACGGAATCCGTGGAATGTGAACCGCGGCTGCCATGTTTCCCCATTTGGATCACCCTTTAAGGTATAGTAATCTGTTGCTGCCGCGCTTCTTAAATTTGCAGTATACAGACTTCCGTCATTTTGCAGCATCTCTCCAAAACGCAGCTTAACAACTGTGTTTGCATCTCCGGTAACATTCATTCTTGCGAATCCGGATATGTTTTGTCCCAGGTCAAAAATATAGGTACCTTCTGACTGCTCATTTACAGATATAGGCTTAATTTCTTTGATCACCTTTACTCCAGGACCCATATGTGCCACAATATCTCCGTCATATCCGGATTCTTTAACCGGATTCCAGCTGCCCTGGAAATTAAAGCCTGCTTCCGACCAGCCCGGCATTTCCCTGGTTGCGTCATAGGTTTCACCCATCTGGAAATCATCAGAGACTATGGGGCCATCTCCGCTGGCAACCCAGGTAGAATCTGAAGATATCCTTACTTTTTCTCCATCTGCATACTCAATTTCTAACTGGCAGAGCAGTTTTGAATCTTTTCCATAGCGTTCTTTTCCGCCTACAAACAGTTTTCCGGAGTACCATCCGTGACCAGTTATGGCTCCAATAACATTGGTACCATCCTGCAGCATATCGGTTACATCAAATGCCTGGTACATCACATAATTCCGGTCATCCTGGTTCAATTCATAGTTGGTCCATCCGGGATTGAAAAAATCATCTCCCACCTTCTGCCCATTCATTTCCAGTTCATAGATTCCAAGTGCAGAAGCAAACACGGTAGCCTTCTTTACCTGCTTTTTTACTTCGAAATCTTTTCTGTACATTGGCGCTGCAGATTTTGCATCATTTTGCAGCCCCAGCGCATTGGTTACAACCAGTTCACCTGAATCAATATTTCCAACGCTGAAATTGTTATTGATTCCGCTGTCAAAGTTATCGGAAAATAAAATATTGCCCTCTCCGTCTTTCACAACAATATTGTCATATGCTGCCTGTTCATCACAGTCACCAGGAGCATAAGTCTGGCGGAAACCTAATTTTCCAAACGCTGTAAAGTCACTTGTTCTCTGGTCTATCTGTGTGTCATTGATAAATGTTGTAATCTGATTGCCGTCTACTTCAATCTTGATATGATGCTGTTCCTTCTGCTGTTCCACCGGAATTACATCTTCAATTGAAAATTCATCAATACATGCCGCTGCTCCTTTTACCCACTGATGAGGTCTGAAGCTGGTCACTCCTTTGAATTTTTTTTCAAAGGTATTAATCTGCCACATGAGGAAGTTGGAGTTATCTTTTCCTGCAAAAATAATTCCTGCATCATCATTGATAATCCGAAAATCCATTTCTACCGAATATTTTTCCGGTGATGGTGCTTCTCCCATATCCAGCTCGATCCACTTTGCATCCCATGGAGTTCCCATCAGTCCTGTTTCCCAATAAGCTTCCTCTGTTGATACAGCCGTGTTTCCTTTATTATCTGTAACCTGGACTTTCCAGTAATATCTGATACCCGGTTCTAATGCCTTCCCCCCGTAGACAACATCCACTGACTGGTCACTCTCTACCACTGTGCTGTCCCAGATGTCATAATTTCCGCGATCCAGGTTATCTTTGCTGGTTGCAGTCATGATCCGATAGGATGTCTGCATAACACCTCTTTGTGTTGAATCCAATTTCCAGCTGAGTTTTGGTGTACTCTCATCAATCCCCAGGGGATTTACCGCAGATTCACATTTTAACCCATATACCGTAAATGATCCTTCTGATGCTTCTGTCTTCATGCCAAGACCTGTAAATAGCTGCATAACCATACAAATTATCAATAACCATGCTGACAGTTTCTTTCTCATCCTCTTTTTTGCCATATGCGTCTTCTCTCCTTCTGCCGGCATCTGTTGTTGTATGCCCACAAAACAAATAAATATGAATTACAATCTTAAACAATGTAAAATCAAGATTATTATTTGCACTTTGAATTCAAAGCACATTAGCAAAGTAACACAGGATATTTCTATCCCTGTGTACTTTGCTGATTTTATACTACTGTACGGTAATGACTACATCTGCATTTTTACCATTAAAAGTTTTTGCTACAATTTTCGCCTTTCCTTTTTTAATTGCTTTTATTTTTCCGGAAGAACTCACCGTTGCCACTTTTTCATTTTTTGATATAAAGGTAACATTTCCAGCACTGCCGGTACTACGGGTTACTTTTAGTTTGAATGTTTTTCCTTTTTTCAGGGTCTTTGTCTTACCAACATTCAATTTTATAGAAGAAGGTGCTTTCTTAACGGTAATCTCACAAGTTGCTTTTTTACCGTTTGCTGTGATAGCCGTTATAACTGCGGTTCCTTCTTTTACAGCTTTTACTCTGCCTTTTTTATCAACTTCTGCAACTTTTTTATTGCTGCTTGTAAATTTGATTTTGCTGGTCACAGCCGTTGATGGCACGAGCGTTGTTTTTAAATTATAAGTTTCCTTTCTTCCCAATGTCTTTTTGCTTGCATTTAATTTTATCTTAGTAGGATCCGTTGTTACGGTGATCTTACAACTGGCTGACTTTCCGTTGGAAGTTGTTGCGGTAATGGTTGCTTTACCTGCTTTCTTTGCAGTTACTTTTCCATTTTTATCGACACTGGCAATGGAAGATTTACTGCTCTTCCAGGTAATGGTTTTATCTGCTGCATTAGCCGGAGATACCTGCGCTGTCAGTTTCACTGATTTATTTTTCTTAATGCTGACGCTGGACTTATTCAGGCTTACTTTATCTGCTTCAACCTTTGCAGGTGGTGGTGTAACTGCTGGGATGACATTGGAAGCAGTTACTGCAGTCAGTGATCCCTCCAGGTTTTTTGCTGTTACCACAGCAGAAATCTTATATCCTACATCTGCTTTTGTAAGAGTATATGTGGTTCCGTTTACCCCCTTAACCTCCTGGTTTCCACGCTTCCATATAATGGTTAAATCTCCAGGTTTTTTATTCTTAATACCGGTTGTATCTAAGGTTAATTTTTCACCTTCTTTAGCAGTTCCTTTTAAGATAACTGATCCCTGCATTTTTTCTTTATCCGTCGTTACTTCTAGCGCTTCACTTACACTTCCGGCATTATGTGTATCTGTTGCTGCAATCCTCTGATAGAACACATAGACGGTTCCCGGCTCTAAGTCTTTAAACTCGGCAACATGGCTGAATACAGGCTCTTCATTTGCTTTTTCAACTGCGTATTCATAACCTTCTATCGCTTCCAGTGTAATGCTGGTGGTTGTTTTCGATGCGAGTACGGGATGAATTACCGGAATTTCAGAAACCGTAACTGTAAATTCTCCGGATTTTTCCATTTCGCCTATGGTAATCGTAACAATAATTTTTGTACTTCCTGCGTTTCTAGCAGAAATCTTTCCATTTTCATCCACGATAGCAATATTGGTATCCTCTGAGCGATATGCAATGTCTGCACCAGCCAGATTCATTTTGTTTCCGTCAGATCCAATTGCTGCAACTCCTGTAACCTGTGCTTCTTCATCCCAGAACAGTTCCGGATGATCAATTTGTGCTTCTACCGACTCCAGTGACGGTGAAATGGTAAAACTGCCGGTCCACTGACCTGCGTATGCCGGATCCTCCGGTACAACTGTTACGGTATAATTACCTTCTTTTACCGGAGCACTTCCGTCTTCGGTATTGTAAGTAATAATAAATTCTCCTGTGTATGCTTCTCCTGTTTCCGTGATTTCTGCACTTGGAGTTTCCAATCCTTCATAAGCATTTCCCGTATAGATTACATTTTTTGCACTGCTCTTTACCGTTACCGGGATTTTATCCGTCAGGTTAACACTTACGTTCACTACCGTATCTTCATAGTTCTTCATAGTTACGGTTACCGGAATTACTGCAGTCTGACCAATCTCACCGTCTGCGTTAACTGACAGGCTCAAAAGTCCATTTTCATCAACTGTAATATCCGATCCAAGTATTTTATGTTCGTCAGAAACATTTCCCACTACAAATTTCACAAAAGGCTGATACTGTTTCATAACGTCAGCAATAGATATTTCGCCATTACCGCCTGCTGCATATACAAAATACAGTTTCTGTTCTTCCACAACTGGTGATGCCGCTTTCACAACTTCCGTCAGATATGTATATACTAATTTTTGTCCGCTTCCTTCAACTGTAACTATTGCGCCATCCTCACCGGTACCTGCAAGAGTGTCAGAGAAGATATAAGTATTTGGAGCCTGGAAGGTTAACTTCACATTATATTTTCCTGTCTCCGGTTTCTTGTTAAGATCAACTGCAGTTCCATCCTGGTTTACAACGGACCATTTACCGGTGATATCCACGCTTCCATTAATCGCTGCCTTGATATCTGCCATATCCACCAGTGGTTCACCATAGACTGCTGTGGACTGAGGTGCTTCATAATCGGATAATTCTATACTTTCTACCGTATTTTCACTGTGGTAAACTTCAAACTCACTAAGCTGTAAATAATAGAAATCATGATCATTTGACTTTGGATTTAAATTCCTGGCAAATAATTTTACGTATTTGGCATTTGTTGATCCAAAGGTAAAGCTCACCGGTTCATAGCCAGGTACCGGATAATTTTCTTTTGAAACTACCGTTGTCCAGTCTTTACCATTTTCGGATACCTGAATATCAAAGTTCTTCGGAAATCCATAGCCTGAATTTTTTTCTGCCGGGTTTTTTACAGCCGGGTAGATTGCTACTGCATTGACATCTTTGACTGCTCCAAGGTCAATGCTTATCCACTCTTCGTGGTCTTTTGTCTTGGCATCGCCGGTATTGCTGGAATATCCGGTGTACTCACCATCCTTATTTTTATTTTTTCTATCCCCGTCATTAATCAGTTTACTTCCCCAACCCCAGAAGTTATCTTCATGTGAGGTGGAGTATGCTACCTTTCCGTTTAACGCCAGGTTCTGGAATAAGTTACTGTTCATTTCTTGTTCAGCTTCCGCGAGATTTACCACTAACTGATCCATCTGTTCATTTGTTAAATCAACATTGGTACATCCTGCCTTCGCTGCATCATATGCTGCCTGGTAGGCATCCGCGAATCGAACCGGTGTTGCTACGGGGTTTGCTTTATCATCCGCATTTTTTACTGCTTCTTTTAATGCTTCCCTGCTTTGATTTACGTGAAGCTTTAATTCTGCTGTGGCATCTGTAAGCGATATTACCATCGCATCTACATCTTCCTGTGCTGCATTCAGATCTGCATCTAATGCTTTTGCAGCATCCAGAACTGCCTTAAATTTTGTCCAGGCATCCATTTCATAATCCAGCTGCTTTAAACTTCCTGCATCTAAAAGAACTTTTTTTAGTTTTATTTTTTCAACGCTTATTAATTTTACACTGGTTTCGAATTTGTAAATTCCTGATCCTGCTTGAATATGTACTTTTCCTGCTTCCTCAGTTACTGCATGGATTCCATTCAGTGTGTCACTTAAAGCCTGTCCGTTGCATAGTATTAGACTCTTATCATTAGTGGGTAGAATAATTTCCGCTGTTGTCCCAACCGGAACCTGTATATCGAATACACCCTGATCTTCATTTAAGGTCCAGTCACTCTGCAGCTGACCGCGCACGGTATTCACACCTGCTTTAGCATAAGTTAGTGATTCATTTAATGCTGGTTCTATGGTAACGGTTTTATATCCGTCCTGCATATCCTTGATGCCGCCGATTCCTTTGTAGAACCATTCATCGTAGGTTCCAAGGAAATAATGTCCCAGAGAACGGGATGTTGTCTCCCACATTTCCCAGAGGGAAGTTCCCCTGTCAGCCATGAATCCCCAGCTTGGATATGACTTCTGCTGTGCTACTTTATAAGCTACATCCGCATATCCATTGTCTGTAAGAACGGGAAGAATGAACTTGGAACCGACACATCCTGTATCCAGGTGATAGTTTTTATCCTTAATGTCATTAACGAGATTGGTCAAAACACCGTCTTTATATTCTTCCGGAACTAACCCATATGCCAGCGGTACCAATTGGGAAGTCTGACGGTATCTGCTTCTGTTTTGCTGCTGGGACCATGTTAATGTCCTATAAATCTGGTTTTCTGCATCATAGAATTTTTCATTAAATGCCTTATACATTTTTTCCATTGCTGCTCTGTATTCTGCTGCATCTTCTGTCTTACCCATCCGGTCAGCCAAATCAGCCATTACATCTAACAAGTGATAAGCAAATGCAGTGCCGCAGATACCCGAACCCTCGCTTGGACTTTCAGAGTACGGTAAATCCTGGTCGTCATCCCCCTGTCCCATTGGTGATACCCAGTCAGCAAGCTGTCCGTCTGACCATGTCCATCCATTTTTCCTGCTCTCTTCAATATCTTTTAACGCCAGTTTCCGCATTGCATCATATTGCTCATACAGATAACTTTCGTTTCCGTAGGTATCAATCATCTGATCAACGCCAAATACGAAAATAGAATTCCATACAACTGTATTGTCATTTCCCCAGCCCTGTGTCGGAACCATATTCGGAACATTATTAAACTCGTTCTGGCAGTCTTCCATTGTTTCCACGAACTGTTTTAACATGTTTACAAAACCAAAGTTGTAGGTCATCGTCTCCAGAGCAACGTTGGCATCTCCAAGCCAGCCGTTCTTTTCCCATACCGGAGTGTCGGTTGGCTTTCCCTGCATATTGTTCTTCATGGTTGTAATCATCATCTGGTGCATTTTGTTAAACAGTTCATCTGAGGATTCGAATGTTCCGGTATCCTCCATATCATTGCTTACCCGGTAACAGGTTACATCCTCTGCTGTAAGCTCTGACGGATACCCGTCAATCTGTACATATTGATAACCTTTATAACTGAATTTCGGCTCAAAGGTTTCTACGTCCGCTCCGCCTTTACAGATATAATTATCCTGCTGATTATAAGCACGGGGCCACCAGCCGGAATTTACACCGTCTTTACCGCCGAGCTTTTGCACCTGGCCGTCAGCATTTAATTTCTCACCATAGGTGATGGTAACTTTATCTCCTGCACCGGCTCCTTTGATATCCAGTTTGACCCAGCCGGCCAGCATCTCCGGTATGGTTAAAACGTAAGAACCATTTTCCAGCTTAGTAATCTCAGACGGCCGCATTTCTTTGGTACGTCTGATTGGTTCCATAATCTGCGCTTTCAACTTACCTTCCGGGGCATCCATTAACTGTACAGCACCCCAGTTTGCATCATCATAATCAACCAGATCAAAACCATTTAATTCTTTTCTTGCATCATAGGTCTCACCATAATAAATACTGTTGGTTGTGATCGGACCTTCTTTGGTGGCTTTCCAGGACTCATCCGTTACCACAGTTTCTTTTTCCCCGTTTTCATATTCAATCTCAAGTTCCATACGAAGCTTAGGGGCATCTCTCCAACTTGCATCCTGCCAGTTCCATACGGAGCAGGTCTCATTGTAAAAGCTGTTGCCAAGCTCTACGCCAATGGCATTTTTTCCTTCTTTTACTAAGTCCGTTACATCAAACACCCGGTAAAGAGAAGTTTGGTTATACTGCGTATTTGCCGGATTCAATAAGGTGTCATCCGGTAATTGTCCATTTATTTTTAATTCAAAAAACCCAAGACCGGAAACATAGGCTTTTGCATCTTTAATCGCACCTTTTTTTGCCTGAAACTCTTTTCGAAGAACGGTTGCAGCAAATGCATTTTCTGCGTTAGGAGCAACGCCGCTGTTCCATGGGGAATTTCCATATGGTTCGGACTGATCGGGATTCGTCCACCCGGAATCGTTATAATTCTGATCACTCCATCCTTCTTCTTTTGTTTTACTTAGTTTCCATGAATTATCTGTAACATAGGTATCCTTTGTACCATCATTGTACAGAACCTCGACCTTGGCAAGTAATCCGGCATATCCTCTGGAGGTATTATGTGCAGATGCTGCTATTACATTTTCACCTTCTGCAGAAATTAATTTTGTAATATCATATAATTTACCATTCTTCCAGGAATCTACACCGCCGTTCTCACCTGCTTTTTGCCCATTTACAAAAAGTTCATATTCATCATCAGCTGTAATACCTATATTTACATTGCTGATAGTTTTCGTCTTATCTGTTTGAAAACCTTTTCGGAAATACTGAACGCCTTCCGGTGCTCCGCTAAAATCACTTCCGTCTCTTCTCCAGATCCAATTGGCACCCTGGAAGTTCATATCTGTATTTTTAATACCTACCCATTCACCATTCCACTCATCCATAGACATGATTCCTGTCTCAAAGCTGGATACGGCGCTCCATCCGTTATCATTACCATCTTCATCCCAGACCTGAACTGCCCAGTAATAAGATGTACGGGAAAGGAGTTGATTTCCCTGATAGGTAATATTGTAGTTGTTTTCATTCTCAGTCTTTCCTGAATCCCACACATCGCCTTCGTGTCTCTCGGCACCTTCTCTGGTTGAAGAAACAATAACACGGTATGCGGACTGTCCCTTATCATAACCATCCGATGCTAAGACCCAGCTAAATACAGGCTGTGCATCATCAATCCCCAATGGCTCACTTAAATAATTAACCTTTAAGCTTCCAATCTGCAGGTTACCCTGGGCTGCTGCTGCGGTAATTGGTGTGATCGATGTTACAGTTACTGCTGTAGCCAATAAACATGACAATAATCTTCTTCTTAGTTTCACTACTTCTACCTCCACTATTCAGTTTTATTAGGAAGTGAAATACTTTAAGGGAAATAAAGGATGACAGAAATAAGCGGGTACGAATGTACACCTATGAATAAGCTTATTGCTGTTTATTTAGAAAATGAGATCATATCTTTGCGGGGAATATGATGGTCTGAAGACTTTTTTAGTTAACATAACGATTTTTAAGTCATTCGTTCATTTTCAATCATCAATTTATCACTTCCTAATTTCGTGAACAAATTCATTTTTAAAATTTTCACAAATTGTTCACATTTAGAATAACAACGGCTGTACAAATTTACTAGAGGAAAATATTTCGCTTTAAGGTAATATTTTTCTGTCCCTGCCAAAAAAGTCACTTTTTTTGCTGTCAGGGTATAATTTTGTGTTAAAAAAGGGGGATTTATAATTTTTAGGACTTAAAAAAGTAAATTTAATTTACATGATATATGGACTTGATATCCAACTTTGGAGGGAGGTGGTACAATGAGTACATATGAAGAATTTATGATTATCATTAATATAGCTTCTTTAATCATTACTATTCTTATTTACTCGAAACATAAAGATACAAAAAAATAATCACCCCTGCACTCCAAAGTAGTGGGTGATTATTTTTAATTAACCATAGTGGAAGTCACGCTTGTGAAGGCGACTGCCTTTGTATCTTTATCTTACATACTTTTTTCGTATTTGTCAACTATTACTTTGCATTTTCTAAGCTTTATTCTGATTTTCCAGAAATCTGCTTATTCCACTTATTAAGATTGCATGATCTTTTAAATGTGGCAGACCAGAGACACAGATTGACCCTACTACGCTTCCTCCCCTTAGACGGATTGGGAATCCTCCGCCGCAGGCAGCATATTCTCTTGGATCCAAGAGCCAGTCTTTCATTAACTCTTCCTGATTTGCTTCCATCTGAGCATATGCTCTCAAAGTGCTCATTTCCATCACATCTACAATATTACCTTTCCTCTGAAGCCACATTTCATGAAACTTTCCAGTTCCATCCGGTAGGTATTTAAAGACACTTACCTGATTAATTCGTATTTCAATTCCTACCACTTCTTCTCTTTCCCGGCTAACCTGTAACAGCTCTAAACCTATATCCAATGCATCTTGATGAGAAAAAGCTGTAAACTGATACCGCTTTTCCTCTTCCATGCATTGTTCCAATAATGATTGTTCCATTCTGAAACCTCACTCTTTCTTTTATTTATCATCCGTTAATGTTACAAAAACCTGAAACTTTGTCTTTTTGCTTTCAGACGGCTCTATGCTGGGTGCTGTTTTCTGTTTTATTGCTTCACTTAGTCCTCCTGGAAGGGAATTCCACATTTCCAACGCAAGGGTATATGCTTTTCCATAGAATGGATAATTAAATCCACCCCCATACATTTGCCATACCCACAGATTTGGGAATAACTCCTTTTCCCATCTCATGCCAAATCCAAGCTGCAGACTGTTATTTTTAACAACAAACTCTGCCTCCTCAAGATCTGACAGAGAAAACTCCCTGTAGGTTTTGCTTTCTTTCCGCTCCACTTTACTTAAATCAAAATGGTTTCCATATTGATCTGTCACCACAGGCCAGATTCCTTCCTGCCCTGCTTTCAGACAGCTAACGTCACCTAAATCCGCCTGTACTCCTTTTATAGCAGGACTTCCCTTAACTATAATCTCACAGTTTTCATCTAGAAAATTACCGCCTATTGCTGGATGATGCCCCCATTGATACTGCAAGGTCTGCATACCGGTATTGGTAATTTCTTCCTCCACATACAAGACCGGGTCATTTATCAGGAGTGTGAGATTTTTTTTCAGAATAAATGGAAAACGCAGGGTTGAAACGGATAACTCTACCTGTATTTTTTCCTCTGAATCCTCCAACACATCCATGTTCCAAGGAAGCAGAGCAACCTCTCCATGCATTCCTGTTTCGGCTCCATTTACCGTATCCCCGCAGCTGATACCTGGAAATAGCTCCTGCCATCCACCTTCATAATAGTCCATAAAGTTTCCTTTGCATGATGCAACACCGGGTACAATATTACGGTCCATATGCGCCCCCCAGCTAAACATAAACTCAATATCTTTGGGTTTATATAAAAATTCATAAATATCTGCTCCTTTGTCTAAAGCAATTCCAATCTTCAGCAGATTATTTTCTATGGTCATATGGCGGAATCCGTTGATTGTAAACTCTTTTATTCTACATCCATAGTTTCTGCGGTTATCATAATTTCTTCCCATACTATAATTCCTCCTTATATCAGAAAACACTTCCCAAACATTCCCTAATTTACAGTTTTTGTGGTTTACACTCTATTCAAAATAGGTTACAATATATATAATAAATTATTTTTATAAATAAAAGGATAAAACGTTATGAAAAAATCAGGATTAAACTTAATTGGCGTAAAAGAATATAACCGCGCTTTAATATTACAGTTGATAGCCACCGGAAACGGGACCACACGCAACAGTCTCGCACAGCGCTCAAAGCTGACTTCCATGACACTGACCAATATTACTTCAGAGCTTTTACAGCAAAATATCATTGTAGAATCAGAGGCTTCCTCCGATTCTAAGAACCTGGGGCGAACTCCAAAGATCCTTACAATTTCTCCTACTTCACCTGTGGTTGCGGGAATCTGGATTTCAAAAGACTTTCTCTTTGGTATTTTAAGTGATCTGAGTTTGAAACTGGTAGCTGCCAAACAGGAAGATTTTGAGGAAAACGAAACTTCTGAATCCATCCTAGAGAAAACCTACCGTCTGGCGGAATATCTCCTTCACCTTACGGAGCGTCCCGTACTTGGTATTGGCATCTCCACCATCGGAGTAGTAGATACCATACACGGTGTAATTAAAAATGTAACAAACTTCTTTGATATTAAAGAAATGGACATTAAAAGTTATATGTCTTCCAGATTTAATATCCCAGTTTATGTGAAAAATGATATGCAGGCAGCTGCACTTTGTGAAATGTATTATGGTATTGGACAGCAAAAAGAAAATTTTCTGTATATTGGAATTACAAATGGAATAGCTTCGGCGATTGTATCGAACAAGCAACTGTTAAATAACCTCACCGGATCCTGTGGAGAACTAGGACATACAACCATTGATTTCAAAGGCCCAAAATGCAATTGCGGCAACCGTGGTTGTCTGGAGCTGTATGCAAGTGCACCTGTTATTATTCAGCGAATTAATGATGCTTGCGGTACTAAATTGGCGACTTTTAAAGATACCATGGAATACTGTACCACTTCCGTAAAGGCATACTCTATTCTGCAAAATATATCTGATCAGCTTGCCTATGCACTGAATAACCTGATTAATATCATAGATATCAGCACAGTTGTATTCGGCCACTCAGCAGTTTATTTTCCGGATGAAATACTGGCTTCCATTGCATATACCCTGAATCAGATCAGTATCTTCCGCAACAACCGCACCATTACCCTTCATAAAACAAAATTTGAAGAAAACAGCCCTCTTTACGGCTCTGTTTGTGTTGTATTAGACCAGCTATTTACCGGCAACCTTACTATTTAATAGCACAATACATCCCTTTACTTCCGCTCCGGTCGTTGCTAAACGAACGTCCACTGGACGTTCAGCAACCCTCGCGGCAGTCGCCAAATGGACGCGCCAGCGTGCCGTTTGGCTCGTTGCCCGCGGTAATAAACAAACACGATCTGGGGCTTTTAAAGATATATCATCCTCTCTTCTTTTGATGACTGGTAAACAGCATCAATGATTCTCATGGTGTCATAAGCATCTTCCATGGTTGTCCTTGGTTCTTCCCCCTTCTGTATACACTCTGAAAACTCACTCAGCTGCTTTGCGTACATATTTATTTCATCAAACTTAAGAGTCACTGCTTCAGCCTGCTGGTTTCGAACCTGGCTGCTCTCATACCCCTTATCTTCCTGCTCAATGCAGACTTTTATATCCCCGCAGCCGTCCTGTCCAATTGTACCATTTGCAATAATACTTCCCTTTGTACCGTAAATCTCAAGGAAACACTTCGCCGCCTGGTCCGGTATATTAAAGTACGCATCTATGTAGCAGGTTGCTCCTTTTTTCATTTTTAAAATTACGGAAGCTGAGTCTTCTACTGCATAAGAAAAGCTTTTATTTTCAATAACTCCCACTGTTTTTTCTGCTCTGTCATCCAACAGGTATTTCATAAGATCAATGCAGTGGATTCCCATATCCATCAGTGCACCGCCCCCGGAAACCGCAGGATTTTGCCGCCAGTTACCTTCCATCGGCGGAAACCAGCATGTCAGCTGCCCTCTGCAGGAAACGATCTCTCCCAGCTCCTTCTGCTTAATCATCTCCCTGATCTTTTGATGGCCTTCATGAAAACGCATAACCATAGCCACTCCGGCACATACATTTTTCTGCCTGGCACATTCCATAATCTCTTTTGCAGCTGGCGCATTAATTCCAAGAGGCTTTTCAATCAACAGGTGTTTTCCAGCCTCTAATATTTTAATTGCCTGCTCTTTGTGAAATAACACCGGAGAAGCAATATACACCGCATCAATATCTGCATTTCTCAGCATATCATCAATATTTCCGTATACATCCGGTATATCATACTCTTTCATCAAATCAATCATACCATTGGTATTTGTATCCATTACTGCCTGAATGGATGCGTTTGGTATCTCATTAATTGCCGGAATCGTCCTTCTTCTTGCAATACCTCCTGCACCTACAATCCCCCATCTAACTATATCCTTCATCTTTGCTCCTTTCATACTCACAGGGTATCCTGAATTTTGCCTTCAAAAAACAGGTAAGGCTCTTTAACCGATGTACAGATAAAGAGCCTTACAAATACTATTTACTCAGATACTCATTAATGTTATCCGTAGTTACCAAATCCAGGTCAATATTAACAACCTTTGGAATATCTGTCTTTCCTGCAAAATAGTCATCCATAACTTGATAAGTTGCCTTTACCAGTTTGCTTGGTGATACCGCTACCGTCCCCTGATAATTTGAATCATTTGCTTTTAATGCATCAAATGGTTCTGTACCGTAAGCACCCATAGAATAACATTTAGTAGTTGTATTATTCAATGCCTGTAAAGCTGAAACTGCTCCCCATGCGCCATTGTCCTGACCAGAGACTACAAAGTCAATATTTTCCTTAATATTAGTAATAATATTAGCTGCCTTTTCCCGGTTTCCTTCATATTCCTGTTCTGCTACATAGGTAATATCCAGATCTTTTAAAGCATCCTTCACACCTTTGATTCTATCTGCGATATTAACCGGGCTTGCCATGGTTAAAACTGCTATATTAGCTTTTCCGCCATAGTCCTTTTCAATTAATCCATGGAGATATTCACCGATTAAAGTACCTGTCTCATAGCTGTCCCATGATACATAGGATACAATATCCTCATAAGTTGTAGCGGAATCAAATACTACAATGGGAATACCAGCCTGCGTAGCTTTTTCCAGTGCCGGTATAATTCCTTCCGGGCTTGCCGGGTCAACCGCAATCAGGTCATACTGCTGGGTAATAAAATTTTCTATCTGTTTAACCTGTGTCTCATTATCCAGATTACCATCCTGAATATTTACCTCATAACCGAAATCGGAAGCCTGCTTATTAAATTCCTGGTCTACAGCTGCACACCATTCATCTCCTTTGTATACCAGGCTGATTCCAATTCTTTTTTTCTCTCCGCTATCAGCAGCTTTGGCAGTTTCTTTCTGAGTCTCCGCCTTTGTTTCTCCTGCTTCCGCTGTTGTCTCCTTTGCTGCACCTTCCGTAGCCTTGGTTGTCTGAGTTTCACTACCGCTACTGCATCCAGCAAGCATTGCAGCGCTTATGGAAGCTGTACATAATAAAGCCATTACCTTCTTCATCATTCTACTCATAGTTTTCCTCCTTGGTTTAAAACCCCTCCGGCAGTTTATTGATTTCGTGATCTGTCCGGACCCTTTGATTGCCGTTCTTCCTGGTTACAGAACAGCTAAACACATAGTGACATAATTTTTTCCTGGGAAAGTTCTTCCCTGGACAGCTCTCCCACGAGTCTGCCCTCGTGAATAATGATTACCCTATCACTCATACCAATGATTTCCGGTAATTCTGAGGAAATCATAATCACGCTCTTTCCACTCTTCACAAGCTGATTAATCAACCTGTAAATCTCAGATTTGGCACCTACATCAATACCTCTTGTAGGTTCATCCAATATAATAATTTCACTGTCCTGCAGCAGCCATTTGGCTATTACTACTTTCTGTTGATTACCACCGCTCAGATACTGTACTTCCGTACTGATCTCCGGTGTAGATACGTTAAGCTTTTTTACATATTCGTGGGAAATCTTTTTCACCAGCCTGTTTCTGATCAGTCCCTTTTCAATTACACTATTTCGATTTACCATACAGATATTTTCACTTACAGCGAAAATCTGTACCAGCCCCTGTTTCTTACGATCTTCCGGAACCAGTCCAAACCCACGTTGGATTGCTTCTTTAAAGTTTCGGTTCACGATCTTTCTTCCCTTAAAGGTTACAGTTCCAGAAGTCGCCTTGTCAATTCCCAAAATAGCCTTCATAATTTCGGTTCTTCCCGATCCAACCAGACCTGATACCCCAAGTACTTCGCCTTTTTTAAGCTTAAAGGATACATCCCTGAATACACCTACCCTTGTCAGATGGTCTACTTCCAGGATTGGTTCTCCGATTTTAATAATCTCTTTTGGATACTCCATTCCCATATCCCTGCCTACCATCAGACTGATCAGCTCCTGCCTTTTTACACCTTCCAACGGCATGGTCTTAATATGTTTTCCATCTCTTAAAACCGTAACATTCTGGCAGATATTGAATATTTCATCCATCTTATGAGAGATATAAATAATGGTAACGCCCTTCTTAACCAGTTTGTCAATAATTTCAAAGAGAATATCCAATTCTTTATCCGTCAGTACGGCAGACGGTTCATCCATAACCAGAACTTTACAGTCATAATTCATTGCTTTACAGATTTCCACAATCTGCTTTTTTGCAACCGAAAGGTTATCAATCGTCTCATTTTCATCCAGATCTACCCCCAGGTCATCCAGCATTTGTCTTGCACGTTTCTTCATGCCTGACCAGTCTACCATTCCCTTATCCATCTTAAGACGTCCAAGGAATATGTTTTCTGCAACGGTCAGCGTCTCTGCCAGTTTCAACTCCTGATGAACTACACTGATTCCATATTCCTTTGCTGCATAAGGATTTTTTACGGCAAACTCCTTTCCCTCAAAAATAACCTCTCCCTTATAATGAACATTAATTCCAGCCAGCACTTTGATTAATGTAGATTTTCCTGCCCCATTTTCTCCTACAAGAGCATGGATTTTACCTCTTTCAATCTCAAAGCTGACATCGTCCAGGGCTTTTACTCCTGGAAATTCCTGCGTAATATGTTTTAATTCCAGTATGATATCTTTCAATGTAAACCCTCTCCTTCCGGGAATATTAATGCTTTCTCCTGTTACGGAATACATCCAGGCCTATGGCAATAATCAACACAACGCCCTTCAGTACATCCTGCCAGAATGGATCCACATTCAACATTGTCATCCCGTTGAAAAATGTAATCAGGAAAATGGAACCAAACATTGCTCCAATAATCTTTCCTTTTCCACCTGCCAGACTGACCCCTCCAATGGCCGCAGATATGTATGCATCAAATTCATAGAGGTTACCATTGGTAATGGCCGCAGAATTCAGCCTGCTGGTAAGCACTACCCCGGAAACAGCTGCCAAAAGCCCTGCTATGGCAAATGATAAAAATATAATCATCTTTGTATTAATGCCCGAGTAGAACGCTGCTTCTGTACCGCCTCCTACTGCGTATACATTTCTTCCAAACTTTGTCTTACGCATAATAAACGAAAACAGTATATAAAGTAAAATCATAATTACAACACAGATGGGTATTGCTGCAATATATCCTCTTCCTATAAAAGAAATCTCATTTGGTAAATTGGCAATTGGTGTTGCGTTTGTGATAATTTTTGCAAGCCCCTTACAAACATTCTGAAGTCCCAGTGTAGCAATAAATGCCGGGAGTCTGCAGTAAGCTACCAGTACACCGTTTGCTGCACCAATTGCAAATCCTAATATTAACGCAACTATGATAGCCAGATATGGATTAAAGCTTAAATATTTCATTGTATAAGCAAATACACAACCCGTCAGACAGACATTATACCCAAGGGACAAGTCCACCTGTCCGGTAATCATTAAAAGTGCCTGCCCAATCGCAACAATTCCTACGGTAGAAGACTGCAGCAGAATATTTGCAAAGTTTGAACCGCTGAAGAAATAAGGCGAAGCAATGGAAAATACAATCCCTATTAAGAGAATAGCAACCAGAGACATATAGTCTTTTGAGAATTTTGCCAGCATTTCCATTAGATTTTTTCCATGTGTGTTACTTTTTGCACCCATATATAACCTCCTTAATTACATTCTGCTGCCAATGGTCCTGCTAATTCCTCCAAATAAAGAAGTGTACCGGGAACAGTTGGAATATAAGAAGAAGTAACCCATCTTGTTGGTCCATAACGCAATGTCATCCACAGAGACATACCCTGCCATTGCATTCCCCTGGAAAATGCACCATCTGCCCCCCCGATCATACGGTCCGACTGCAGGAACAATCCAGGTCCAATGGTATTAGCGGTACAGGGTACCAGAGTCGTTCGGCTCTTAAAGCTGGTTAATGCATTCTGCTCAATTGTAAGCGGATGCAGCAATGCACCTTTTCTGTAACACTGCTCTTTCCATGCATCATCCGTTTCAAACTCTGCTGCAAAATGCGGTTCCCAGAAAGCAATATGGCACATTCTTCCGATACCATATACAGTAACAAGCCTTGCTCCCTGTTCTTTCAGTCTTTTAATTTTCTCCGGATAGGCAGGAAGGCTATCACTGGTTGCAAAATTCCGATGGGATTCCGGTACTGTTAACTCTCCCAGGGGATTATAAAATGCATGTTCCATAGCATATTGGAAGGAACCCGGATCTGTGCTGTCCAGTGTATTTCCATCTTTATCTGCCCATTCATCCATATTAAAGCAGTACAGGTGGTCGCAGGAAACATTCCATCTCTTCAGGTAATATACAATCCACTCATACATTCCCATAGGTCCAACCGGTAAAATAAGTGCAAGGGTCTGTCCCTTTTCATTTGATTCCCTGATCTCCAGTGCAATTTCATGTCCAAGCTTCACATTGAATTCTTCCACCGATTTACAAGCTGCAATATGAAAATCCGGATTCCAAAAATCCTGTCTCACTGAAATATCCTTTGAGTTATGGCTGCAGCACTTATCAATCTTCTCCATATCCCATCCCTTTGGATAAAATCCTTCTAATAAACTTCCCCCAACTGTTTCGTTAAAATTAATTTTCATAATATCCTGTCCTTTCTTCCATTACATGGTTTTTGCTTATGTTTTGCCGTAAACGTTTATTATGGCAATAACTGTTTTGTCGTCATCCTTGGATAAACGGTACACGGCCGATACCCCTCTGCATATGTAACCCCGCACTGATACCCCCTGTATCTGGAGCAGGTCCTCACCATATCCAGAAAGTCGATTCCATCGTGTTCCATCATCCACTTAATCTGAGATTCGTGGCATGCAAGAGCCTGTAACTTTCTGTCTATCTGTTTGGTAACATCTACATAATGCGTTGGTATAAAATCTACCCCCGCCAGTGTATCCATAAAATAAATTGGCACAAATTCATTAAACGCCGCATACTTTACGGATTTATGTGCCAGTGTTGCAATAAAACTGCTGTTAAATACCAGTCTGCTTGTCTCAATATGATCCTGCATATAATCCATATCATTATGGGTTATAATTACATCCGGTTTTACAAATCTCACAACATCTGCAAGAGCATCCACCGCTTCATAATCAAACCGGTTTACCAATATATCTCCAATATCCAGATTAAATACTTTTTTCACTCCCAAAACTTCTCCGGCACATTCTGATTCCACCGCGCGAAGCTTTGCCAGTGGCTCCGGTAAAATTTCCACATGTCCCATATTCCCGTTTGCTGCATGGCACATATACACATCTGCGCCCTGATCCACATATTTTGCAAGTGTACCGCCACAAGCAATCTCCAGATCATCCGGATGGCACCCCACCGCCAAAACATTCATCTTAGTTCCTCCTGTCTCATACTTATTAAATCATTTTTATTTATGATGCCTTACCTGTATCTTATTTTTATATAATATTCTATATTTTGTCTATTGTCAATATATTTTTAAAATAATTTTATAATATCATTCCGTCGTATCGTCCAATTTATATTTAATATTTTCCATTTTTATACACATTTTAACCATGTATTGTTATTAAACATTAGATTTTAACACTACTATAACATATTTTACTTTATATTATAAATCATTTTTAATATATATTTTCAACACTTTAAAAAGCTAAAATATAATACAAAATACTTATTTAAAATCATGGGAAGGGAATTGTAAGATGATAAAAAGCAGCGGAAACAATCAGAACATTTATCTGTGCTGGCTGTTTTCGCTGCTCCCCTGCAGTTATGTATATTTCCCTGTAACCTGTTCCTGGGCGTTTAGGCATATCTCAAAACTTTCATATACCTCATTTATGTCAGGCACAGCATCACACCCGGTCTCAATCATTTGGACCAGATGGTCAAATTGACGACCCGTTGGCTTTCTCTGGCTCTGGACATTAATCATTTCATAAACTTTTTCCGGATACTTGTAGTATTCAATCAGATCCCCTTCTTCCTGGTGAGTCTGCCTGTCCTTTCTGTAAATAATTCGGATACTGCCCCTGGGTCCCGAGAACTCCTTCAGGTTATCTGCAGACAGGGTATTGCTCCAGCCTGCTTCGTAATACCCCACAGACCCATCGCATAACTCCATGATCATCATGCCAAAGTTGAAGCTCCCCTCAGGAAGATCCGGCTCTGTTCTGGCACCGGAGGCTGCTACTTTCTTCACATCCGATCCGGTAAACCATTTAATAATATCAACATAATGCACTCCGCAATCCAAAAGCGGAGATGCCTCAGCAAGCATTCGTTTGTACTTTTCCCAATTCATGGTGTGATGGTTCTGCACCATGCGAAAAGCAATGGGCTTTCCTATTGCACCATTCTGAATCATATGTGCCACTTTCTGATAAGTGTCATTATGACGCAGAATGTGTCCAACTAACACTTTGCAGTCCGGATGTTCTTTTACCAGGCGCAAAAATGCCTTACCTTCCTCACGATTTCCTGCAATTGGCTTCTCACAAAGAACATGCTTATAATTTTTAAGGCAGATAGTAAGCAATTCTAAATGAGTGCTTGGATAAGTTGCAATTATCACAATATCTACATTCTTATCCTTTATACACTCTAAAGGATCGGTACTGGTCAGACGTGCCCCATACTTTTTCCGGAACAACTCCGCCCGCTTCCTGTCCAGATCGCAGACATACTCCATCCTTACATTAGTCTTATAATAAATATTGCTGATATGAGCCTCTCCCATATGTCCGCAGCCAATCAGGGCTACCCCATATGATTTATCCATTTGCAATCATCCCTCCGGCTTTTTCTATTTCTTTCAAAACAAGTTCCACCGATTTTACAGACTCAGACAAAGTAGCTATAGTCAGCGGCTCAGACACTTGAATCCGGTCTGTAAAATACTTAAGTTCATTGTAATACCCCCCAAGAGAGGAAACATTTCCCCCTATATCATTTTCACTTTCAAACTCTTTTTCAAGCTCCGGAACTATTCTCCCTCCTGCATTTGGATAAACAACCAGAGAAGGGCTGGCAGAAGAAGAAAATACAATCGTAGCCTCCTCTAATTTTATACGGTAATACATTTCAAATGGGAATGCCTCCGGATAATCCCAGCATGCCTCAATGGTCACCGGCAGATTTCCATAATCATAGGCAGCAAAGATCTGCTGTATCATCCCTTTTCTGTCTCTGGATACAGTTGCCTGTATATCCTTTGGTTCCCCCAGCAGGTATCTTACATAATCCACATCGTGTATATGCATGTCCATAGCTACCGTCCCGCTGCATTCTGCTTTTTGCAGCCATCCATTCCATGCCCAGGTTGGTGCCGGACTAACTCTCTTAAAAACGGCAGAACATACTTTTCCATATACTTTACTGGTTACAGCGTCTTTTAGCCACGCATACTCACTCCACAGACGGATACACTGCCCGACCATAACCGGGACCTTTGTCTCTTCTTCTGTTTTTAACAAAAAATCCATCTCTTCTTTTTTCATGCATACCGGCTTTTCAATAAACACAGCCCGTCCTTTTTTCATCGCAGCAGCAGCAAATCTGGCATGCAGATAGGTAGGCAGGCAGATATCAATGGCATCCACCTCTGCATGATCAATTAATTCCATCCCGTCTTCGTATACCTTAGCCTGAAAAGCTTCTGCTGCCTTTACCGCATACTCCTCCCGTATATCAGCTACGGCTGCAACGGTTACTCCTTCTCCCACCAGTGCCTGATAACACGCTGCGTGCATACTTCCCATATATCCTGCACCTATTAAACCAATCCTTAACATAAACTACTCCTTTCTGAATATCCGCTCCATAGAAGCAGAGGTATTATAAATAATCTGATCGCTGTACTGGCTATACGGCGGCAGCATTTCCGCAGTACACCATCCGTCATAGCCTGCTGCTTCAAATGCTTCCATAACTGCTTTCCAGTCTACATCCCCTGCAAGCAGATCTACAAATCCACACAGACCTCCTGCTTCTCTTCTGTAATCCTTAAAGTGAACCTTTTTTATTCTTTGACCAAGTATCTTAATCCAATGTTCCGGATATCCGTTATATACCACATTTCCCACATCAAAATAGGCTCCTACAAAGGGGCTGTCTATCTGATCCAGAAATGTTTTCATTTCCAGCGGGGATACCAGGAATTTATTCCACACATTTTCAATACCTACCTGAATCTCATACTCCTCCGCTGTTTTTTTCAGCTTATGAAATGCTGAAATAGCCCTTTCATAAGCAGTATCATAGGGAATTACTTCTCTTCCCTTAATAAAATCCACCCCTACCGCTCCTGGAATAATTAAAACAGAATCCGCCCCCAGAATCTTAGCCGTTCGAATCTGGCAGACAGCTGTCTCATATGCCTTGTTCCTCTCTTCTTCTTCATTGGCAGTAAATGAATAATCCCAATACAACCCGCTGGCTACACTGTGAATCTGTATTCCGCAAGTCTCCGCTTCTTTTCTTATGAGAAAAAGCTCTTCTTCGGATGTATCCACTGCTACATTTCCGGTACGATCAAGTGCCAGCTCAATTCCCTCAAACCCTGCCTCCGATGCAAGCCTGATACATTTTCGTACATCACTTTCCTGAAATGACCAGATACTAATTGATTTCTTCAAATTAATATTCTCCTTTCCTGAATCTTATCTTTCCTGTTTACATCTGCTCGAAATCCGTATATAATTCTTATAAACCTAATTATAAATCATTTTTAAAAATATACCTTACCATAAACGTCACTGTTTTTATACGATTGGCTCAGACCATGCAGAAAAGAGGGATTTGTTGGTACAATATAACAAATACGAACTAAAAACTGTAGTATCTATTTCGGCTCTTATCAATATCTCATACTATAAACTTCCGAAAAACTTTTTATTTTCCGGAGAAAGCCATAATTTCTGGGAATTTATCTATGCTGATCAGGGAGAACTTGTGATTACAGCCGGCGAAAGACGTTATTTACTGAAAGCTGGCGAACTTGCTTTTCACCAGCCCGGAGAATTTCATAAATTTCAGGAAACAGGACATGGCGGCTCCAATGTCATTGTAGTATCCTTTGTATGCGAAAGCCCCTGTATGGAAACCTTCCGTCATAAGATACTTTTTCTAAACCAAAATGAAAAGCAATGTCTGCACAATGTGGTAAAAGAATCGGAACTTTCTTATGAATCATTTGAGAAAGCTCCTCCCAATATTAACATGAAGAAAAAGGAAAACACTCCCTTTGGCAGTGACCAGCTGCTAAAAACCAGCCTGGAACAGCTTATTATCTGCATTCACAGGCACGATGACAGCATTGGCATCCGAGAGCGCTGTATTCGTTCAAATGAACTGCTAAACCATGCAGCCACCGTAAAACAAATCAGTACACTGCTAGAAACAAAATACCACCAGAAATTAACATTAAACCAGTTGGCTGAAACTGCCGGAATCAGCATCTCCCAGCTAAAAAGAATTTTTAAAGAACAAACGGGATATTCCGTCATTACTTATCTGACAAGAATACGGATCGGCGAAGCAAAAAGGCTGATTCAGGAGAGTAATTATACGTTTACACAGATTGCTGAAAAGACCGGATTTGACAATATCTATTACTTTTCCAGACGTTTTAAGGAGATAACCGGAATTACACCTTCAGAATATGCACTGTCACTAAAAAACTGGTAACTGCTGCCTGAAAGAAAACAAAACAATTGCTTATGAGATCCAATCAGAAAAGGAGGTTTCTATGAATCAAATCGGCGTTATGCTGGAATCGTTTCACACAGACATTTTATCGTCAATTTCACTTGCTGGAAAATGCGGGGCGGACGGTGTACAGTTTTACGGGGGATCCGGCATATCAGACTGCGACAGACTGAGTACAAGAGAAAAGCTGGACATCTGCAAACATCTGCTAAATTGCGGTTTAACCGTCAGTGCCATATGTGCAGACCTGGGTGGGCATGGATTTGCAAAAGAATCCGATAATCCGGAGCGTATAGAAAAGACCAAAAGAATTATGCAGTGGACCCAAGAACTGGACTGTTCCATAATCACCACGCACTTAGGCGTGATTCCAAATGAAAAAAATAATACCTGGCATACACTTGCAGATGCCTGTAAACGCCTGAATGAACTTGGGGAAACCCATCAGATAAAAATTGCACTGGAAACAGGGTCGGAAACCATTCAAACGTTAAACTCTTTTCTAACAGAAATAAACTGCTCTCATATTGCCATAAACTATGATCCTGCCAACCTGGTCATGGTTACAGGGGATGACCCCTGCACCGGAGTTCTCCGGGTACATGATAAAATCGTGCACGTACATGTAAAGGATGGAATCATGCTGAAACAGGCAGATCCTGCATTTATTTACAATTATTTTGCCGAGGGCGGCATTGAGGACTTCCGGCTAAGCGACTATTTTTTGGAAATGCCGCTGGGTAAAGGTTCCGTAAATATACCAAAATGGATAAAAACATTAAAAAGCGTTTCATATAGTGGTTTTTACACCATAGAAAGAGAGACACATCTGGAGGATTGTTACTCTGAAATATCCGCCTGTGTCTCTCTTGTGAGATCTTTACTGGAATGATTGTTCCATTTATTTAGATACTGCTTATTTATGATACTGCGCCATTACTTCTTTCACTACCTGTTCAATAAGCGCATGAATATCCGGCTTATTGCCATAGACCTGTCCCACGGAGCCGAATAATTCCATTTTATTTCGGACTTCCATCTTCACTGCCTGCACTGCTGCAGGCACCAGGTCTATGATCCCTTTTTCCATATACTCAAATGCACGGAATTCTGCTTCCACAGCTGCAATATTAATATCCGTAAATATATTAACCTTGCTGATACCGCAGTTTATTGCTTTCTTAAAATCTTCATCCTTCAGTCCCGAACCGCCATGCAGTACCAGAGGAACGTCAATGGTATGGGCAATTGTTTTAATACGGTCAAAATCCAGTTTTGGAGGCAGCTTGTAGGCACCGTGTGCCGTTCCTACGGCAATTGCCAGTGCATCTACCCCTGTTTTATCTACAAAGTCTTTTGCCTGTGCCGGATCTGTATAGAATTTACTCGGATCATCCATATGAGAGCTTCCTTCATGAGATCCCTCATTATCTCCCACATGTCCTAATTCCCCTTCAATTGTTGCACCATAAGAGTGGGCAATATCAGCCATCTCTCTTACTTTTTCTATGTTTTCCTCATAACTGTCCGTAGAGCAGTCATACATAATCGAAGAGAACCCCAGATCTAACGCTTTCAGGCAGGCATCTTTTGTCAGTCCATGATCAAAATGAATGACAACCGGCACTTTTGCCTTTTTAGCCATTGGAATTAAAAAATAAGACAACTCTTCCATCGGACCGTAAGGAAGCAAAACCTCTGCGGTCCCCATAATAACCGGAGATTCTGTCTCTTCAGCCGCTGCAATAATCCCCCTGGCCAACTCCAGCGTAACTGCATTGAACAAACCAACTGCATATTTGCCCTTTTTTGCCGGATACAATACATCATTTAAGTTTGCTAACATTTTACCCTCTCCTATTCCTGATGCTGATTACATCAATTTTAAAATATTTTTATTAATTATAGATTAAAAACAACAGAAAGTCAAACAAAAAGTAATAAAACAAAGAAAAAACAGGATTGTTTTCACAATCCTGTCCCAATAGCTATCTATGAATTTCCTCTTTTTGCAAACCTGTTTACAATATACTGATTTGCTTCCAATTCCTGCCGGTCATCCAAAGGCTCAAGCTCCACGTTTTCCCCATATCTGCGTTCCAGTGCCTTGGACAGAAGGTAGTCACAAAGCTGGGGGTTCTTCGGCAGCAGCGGGCCATGCAGGTAGGTTCCGATCACATTTTTGTAGATCACACCTTCATATCCAGTCTCACCATTGTTCCCGGAACCATAAAGCACTTTTCCAAGAGGCTTGTTTTTATTAATAAATGTCCTGCCCCCGTGATTTTCAAATCCCACAATTGGCGTATCGAACAATTCACTTTTTATCACAATATTCTGGATCAGGCGGTCCTTTCCCTGCTCTGTATGCAGGTTTACCAGTCCAAGCCCCTCTATATTGCCGGCATCTGTCATATAATAATTGCCCAGAAGCTGGTATCCGCCGCAAATTGCAATTACTACGCCGTTATCCTCCACATAATTTCTAAAGTCGCCCCGGATGGTTTTCAGCTTTTCACATACCAGCATCTGTTCCCGGTCCGAGCCTCCGCCCAGAAGGACAATGTCCAGCTTGGAAAAGTCAATCTCATCCTCAAGCTGATATTCGATTGTCTCTGCTTCAATTCCACGCCATTCACAGCGCTTCATCATGCATTGGATATTACCTCTGTCCCCATAGAGATTCAACAAATCCGGATATAAATGTCCAATAATGATCTTCATGCTTTCCTCCGCCCTATCCCTGTTCCAGCTTCTTTAAAATATTGTGGGTACTGTAAAGAGCCGTATAATTTACCAGCACATACAGATTGCCTGTCCCGTTTTGGATGCGTTCCTGAATCGCTTTTTCTACATCCGGTTCCAAAACAGACGGTATATCCACGTATTTCAGCCTCAGCCTCATATCCTGGCAGCGGATTCCGCTGACGGTAATGGAATTGACATTTGCATCCTTAAACCGGTCAAAATCCACATCCCAAAGCCAGGAGATATCGATGCCGTCCTGATCATTGTCATTAATCAGAATAATCACATCTTTTTTCGTATCGTCTTCCATCACTGCTGAAATATTCTGGTTAAACCCTGCCGGGTTCTTCGCCAGGTTCAGCATGATATGGGTTCCATTGATCTCAAATTGCTCCATACGGCCATTTTGAGGGTTGAACCTATATAAGACATCATTGAAGTGTTTTAAATCCATTCCTGCGGTTCTGGCGGCCGTATACGCGGCTAAAATATTGTAGATGTTATAGAACCCTCTGTAGTTAGCAGTAATATGCCTGCCCTCCACGTCAAAAGCCAGCTTACCGCCTGCATAGATATTGGAGGCATCAAAATCCGGATCCGGCCGTTTAAAGCCGCAGGAGGGACATTCATAATCTCCCAGCTGGCTATAATGATAAAAGTGGTAAACCAGCTTCTCCCCGCAATTTTTACAGAATCTTCCTTCTCTGATCTCATTGACGCTGGATTCTTCAAATACCTGTTCACTGATACCGTATGTGACATAGGAATTGCCGCTGTCCATTGCCAGATATGCTGACAGAGCGTCATCTGCATTCACAATAACGGTCATGTCCGGTGCCATATGCATGGCCTTCTTTAACAGGTTCATAGTAATATCTATTTCCCCATACCGGTCCAGCTGGTCCCGAAACAGATTAGTGAGCACCATATAATCCGGTTTAAAATGCGGTAAAATCCGTACTGTGGACGCTTCATCAATTTCAATGCAGGCGTAGTCAGCATCCAAATGTCCGTTCATTCCAGCAGACAGTACAAATGCAGAGACTACACCATTTAACATATTTGAGCCCGTATGATTGCAGACTACTTTTTTCTTTTCTGCCTCAATGGCAGAGCAGAGCAGGTTATTGGTTGTAGTTTTCCCATTGGTTCCACAGACAACAAATACTTTTTCCCTTACCTCTCCTGCCAGCTCTGTCAATATCTTAGGATCCAGCCTCAGGGCTATCTGCCCTGCCAGCGTAACTCCCTGTTTTCCGGTCAACCTGCATGCAAATCCAATAAACTTTGCACTCCAGACTGCAAGCAATCTGCGTATATTCATAATGTGCCTCCAATTACCTGAAAAGAGTAATACCGATTACTCGTCCTGCCCATCCTGTAAATCCGTTTCAGAACTGTTATCCAGAGATTCCTGTTCTTCTTTTTCCTTTTCTTCCAGTGCACGCTCTACCAGACTGTCGATGGATGCGTCAGCTGCTTCATTTACTTCTATGGAATCAGCCTCATCTGATGTTTCAGCCTCACCATCGGAAGATTCCTCTTCCAGTAATTCTTCTTCCAGTGATTTTAACATATCTTCTTCCGTCTGATTGGAACTTTCCCTTACTTTTGCAATGCTGGCAACCATAATGTCATTATCCACATCCATGTTAATCAGCCTCACGCCGGAAGTGACACGTCCCAGAACAGAAATATCTCCGCACATCATACGGATTACAATACCTTCCGTACTGATTATCATGATTTCATTTTCTTTATTAACTGCCTTCACACCGATTACATTTCCGGTTTTCTCCATGATTTTATAGCACTTCACGCCTTTACCGCCTCTGTTCTGTGCCGTAAATTCATTCATATGGGTCAGCTTGCCCATTCCTTTTTCGGAAACAATCAGCAGGTATTCACCCTGTGTATTCAACTGCATTCCAATTACTTCATCCCCGTGGGACAGACTCATACCGATTACACCCATAGAGGTTCTTCCGGTGCTTCTTACATCGGTCTCGTGGAAACGGATACACTGTCCGTATTTCGTAACGAGTATGATATCTTTTTCGTTATTGGTTGTCTTAACTTCAATCAGTTCATCTTCTTCACGAAGGCTGATTGCAGCCAGTCCGGTTTTTCTGACATTTGCATAATCCCGAATCGGCGTCTTCTTCACGATACCGTTCTTCGTTGCCATAAACAGGTATCTGCCAGCTTTATATTCCTTAATCGGGATCATAGCCGTAATCTTTTCACCAGGTGATAGCTGCAGAAGGTTTATAATAGCCGTTCCTCTTGCCGTCCTGCTGGATTCCGGAATTTCATAAGCTTTCAGCCTGTATACTTTTCCGGTATTGGTAAAGAACATCAGATAGTGGTGGGTGGAAGTCATCAGCAGATCTTCGATGTAGTCATCATCAATGGTCTGCATTCCCTTAATTCCTTTTCCGCCTCTGTTCTGGCTCTTAAAGTTATCGATTGTCATACGTTTAATATACCCCAGTTTGGTCATTGCTATCACAACGTTTGATCTTGGAATCAAGTCTTCCATGGAGATATCAAATTCGTCAAATCCAATTGAAGTCCTTCTCTCATCTCCAAATTTATCCCGGATGATAATAATTTCCTCACGGATAACGCCAAGCAGGAGGTTTCTGTCCGCCAGAATAGATTTTAAGTAAGTGATCCGTTCCATCAATTCCTTAAATTCATTTTCCAGCTTTTCTCTTTCCAGACCGGTCAGTGCACGCAGCCTCATGTCTACGATTGCCTGTGCCTGTACATCTGACAGTCCAAAACGCTCAATTAATCCTTCTTTTGCAATCTGAGCATTCTTTGATGCACGGATAATACGGATGACCTCATCAATATTGTCAAGAGCAATCAGCAATCCCTGTAAAATATGGGCGCGCTCTTCTGCCTTATTCAATTCATACTGGGTTCTTCTGGTCACAACTTCTTCCTGGTGCTGAATATAATAATGCAGCATCTGAAGAATATTCATAACCTTTGGCTCATTATTGACAAGTGCCAGCATAATAACACCAAACGTATCCTGAAGCTGTGTATGCTTGTATAACTGATTTAACAGCACATTAGCATTCACATCACGGCGAAGCTCAATGTTAATACGCATACCTTCCCGGTTTGATTCATCGGTTATATTCGTGATACCGTCAACTTTTTTATCTCTTACCAGATCCGCTATTTTCTCGATCAGTCTGGCTTTATTAACCATGTAAGGAAGTTCGCTGACAATGATTCTGCTTTTTCCATTGGGCATGGTTTCAATATCCGTAACTGCACGCACACGTATTTTACCACGTCCGGTACGGTAAGCCTCTTCTATTCCCTTTGTACCCAGAATCTGGGCACCGGTAGGAAAGTCAGGACCTTTTACAATTTCCAGAATTTCATCAATTTCCGTATCCCGGCTCTCTTCAATGCGGTTGTCAATCATTTTGATTACTGCATTTACGATCTCTTTCAGATTGTGGGGCGGGATATTGGTAGCCATACCAACGGCAATACCGGAAGTTCCGTTAACCAGAAGGTTGGGATATCTTGCCGGAAGAACCGCAGGTTCTCTCTCTGTCTCGTCAAAGTTGGGTACGAAATCTACTGTGTTTTTATTGATATCAGCCAGCATTTCCATGGAAATCTTGCTGAGACGTGCTTCTGTATAACGCATGGCAGCCGCGCCGTCACCGTCCACAGAACCAAAGTTTCCATGTCCGTCAACCAGCGGATAACGGGTAGACCATTCCTGTGCCATATTAACAAGTGCCCCATAGATAGAGCTGTCACCATGAGGGTGATACTTACCCATGGTATCACCGACAATACGCGCACATTTTCTATGCGGCTTGTCAGGACCATTATTTAATTCGATCATAGAATACAGAACTCTACGCTGAACCGGCTTTAAACCGTCTCTTACATCAGGAAGAGCACGGGCAGCAATAACGCTCATGGCATAGTCGATATAGGATTTCTCCATTGTTTTCTTTAGATCGACTTCGTGTACCTTATCAAAAATATTGTCTTCCAACGACTTTCTCCTCCTAAATGTCCAGATTTTCTACAAACTTAGCATTTTCTTCAATGAATTCACGGCGCGGCTCTACCTGGTCACCCATTAAGGTGGTAAAAGTAAGGTCCAGCTCCGATGATGCTTCTTCATCCATCGTTACACGAAGCAGCACTCTGCTCTCAGGATCCATGGTTGTCTCCCAGAGCTGTTCCGCATCCATCTCTCCAAGACCTTTGTAACGCTGTATCTTATTACTCTGATCTCTTCCGACTTCAGCTAAAATTGTATTCAATTCTTCATCGCTGTAAGCATACCACACTTTTTTGTTTTTCTCCAGCTTATAGAGAGGCGGCTGTGCCAGATACACATGTCCCTCTTTAATTAAATCAGGCATAAAACGATACATAAAGGTCAATAATAACGTACTGATATGGGCGCCGTCAACGTCGGCATCCGTCATAATAATAATCTTATGGTATCTCAGCTTTGATAGATCAAAGTCATCGTGGATACCTGTTCCAAACGCTGTAATCATTGCTTTAATCTCAGCATTTGCATAGATTTTATCCAGTCTCGCCTTTTCCACATTTAATATTTTTCCACGGAGGGGCAGTATCGCCTGGGTGCTTCTGCTTCTGGCTGTCTTAGCTGAACCACCCGCAGAATCTCCCTCAACGATGTATATTTCACAGTTTTTCGGATCCTTATCCGAACAGTCAGCCAGCTTACCTGGAAGAGACATTCCGTCAAGTGCCGATTTTCTTCTGGTCAGATCTCTGGCTTTTCTTGCCGCGTCCCTGGCTCTTTGTGCCATGATTGATTTTTCCAGAATCATCTTTGCAATCTGAGGATGCTGTTCCAGATAAATCATAAGCTGTTCAGAAACCACATTATCAACGGCACCACGCGCCTCACTGTTGCCCAGTTTTTGTTTGGTCTGTCCTTCGAACTGAGGATCCCCAATTTTAATACTGATAATCGCCGTGATACCTTCTCTGATATCTTCCCCAACCAAAGACTCACTTTCTTTAATCAGCTTGTTGGTTCTGGCATAATCGTTAAATGTCTTGGTCAGAGCACTTTTAAACCCGGTCAGATGGGTACCGCCTTCCGGCGTTGTAATGTTATTTACGAAACTGTATGCACCTTCCGTATACCCGTCATTATGCTGCATTGCAACTTCTACGTATACATCGTCTCTGGTACCTTCACAGTAAATAATATCCGGATAGAGCGGATTTTTCCCTTTGTTGAGGTAAGTAACAAACTCCTTAATACCGCCTTCGTAGTGGAATACTTTCTCCACCGGCTCTTCATTTCTCTCATCTCTTAAAATAATTTTTATATTCTTGGTGAGAAATGCCATTTCACGAAGCCGTTGTTTTAAAGTATTAAAATCATAAACTGTTTCTTCGAAGATTTCTTTATCCGGAAGGAAGGTAACCATGGTACCTGTTTTCTCCGGATCACATTCTCCGATCACTTTCAGTTTATAGACAACTTTTCCTCTTTCATAACGCTGTCTGTAGATCTTACCTTCGCTATAGATGGTTACTTCCAGGTTTTCCGACAAAGCATTCACGACAGACGCACCTACCCCGTGAAGACCACCGGATACTTTATAGCCGCCGCCGCCGAATTTACCGCCGGCATGAAGAATCGTAAATACTACTTCTACTGCCGGAAGTCCTGATTTATGATTGATTCCTACCGGGATACCGCGGCCATTATCGATTACCGTTATGGAATTGTCTTTATTAATGGTCACCTGAATTGTGTCGCAGTATCCTGCCAGTGCTTCATCCACTGCATTATCTACAATTTCATACACAAGGTGGTGCAGTCCGCGGATAGATGTACTTCCAATGTACATACCGGGTCTTTTTCTGACTGCTTCCAACCCCTCTAAAATTTGTATTTGATCTGCGCCATATTCTGCATTTAATTCTGTATCCATAAGAATCCTCCTGTTTTCGCTGCTGAGTATTTTCACATGTTATTCATAGACGATACCGTCCACCACATGAAATACTTTATTAATCTTAAATTGATTCTCTATAAAATCATCAATCCCCGTACAGGTGATCAATGTTTGTATATCGTGAATGCTGTCTAACAGATAGTGTTGCCTGTTACTGTCCAGTTCAGACAGGACATCATCCAGCAATAAAATCGGTGTATCTTTGATTTCCTGCTTTACCAGTTCAATTTCAGCCAGCTTCAATGATAAAGCCGCCGTCCTCTGCTGGCCCTGGGAACCAAATTTCCGGATATCCACATCCTGGATTTTAAAACACAGATCATCTCTGTGGGGTCCGGTCATGGTCATCCGCATCTTCAGATCCTTATCCCTGCTTTTCCTAAGCTGTTCTTCAAAGGATTCAGCCGAAACGTTCTTCTCATAATCCACAATTAATTCCTCCCGGTCCCCCGAAAGCTTTTTGTGGATACCTGCAATGATGCCATTAAGCCGTTCAACAAATAACCGGCGTTCCTCAATTACCCTGCAGCCGTATTGAACCATCTGCTGATCCCAGATATCCAGGGTATCCAGGTATTCCGGATGAAACGCAATATCTTTAAGCAGTTTATTTCTCTGATTCACTATTTTATTATAATTTGATAACTGAAACAAATATAATTTATTTAACTGACATAGCTCCATGTCAATAAAACGCCTTCTCTCAGAAGGACCGTTTTTAATAATATTAAGATCCTCCGGTGAGAAAAATACCAGGTTCACAATACCGAAGAGCTCACTGGCTTTCCGGATCGGAATGCCGTTGATGGCAATCCCCTTGGTCCTGTTCTTCTTCAGATGCATGTCAATCTTATAAGCACTTCCGTTTTTGTTCAGCCTCATACGGATATGGGATTCATCTTCATGAAACTGAATAATTTCCCGGTCTTTGCTTCCCTTGTGGGATTTGGTAGTCCCACAGAGATACACTGCTTCTAAAATGTTCGTCTTGCCCTGCGCATTATCACCATAGAAAATATTCGTACCACTATCAAACTTTAATTTTAGGGAATTATAATTTCTAAATTTCTCAAGTTTAATAGATTCAATAATCATGTCAGCACCAACTATTTAACAATTTTTATCGTTTCGCCATCGAAGTCCACTACATCATTTTCATGGAGCTTTTTCCCTCTCTGGTATTCCACTTCGCCATTCACCTTCACCAGTCCGTCCTGGATCACTACTTTTGCAACCACTCCGGAATCTACCAGTCCGGCTGCCTTTAAAGCCTGGCCTAATTTAATATACTCTTCTCTTAACTTAATCGTTTCCATGATGCCCTTTCCTCTATACCGTAAAATTAACCGGAAGAATCAAATAGATATAGGTTTCTTTCTCGTCTTTAATAAAGCAGGGTGCCTTGGGATTCACCAGATACAGAGTCACACTCTCATCATCAATGACACGAAGTGAATCAATTAAGAATCTGGGGTTAAATCCAATGAGAATATCCTTCCCCTCTTTCGTAATATCAATTTCTTCATCCATGGATCCGATCTGGGAATTGATCTTCAATTCCATCGACCCATCGATGATCTGAATGATAATCGGTTTCTTGTCACTTTCCTTTACAAGAAGAGTAGCACGATCGATACAATCAAGCAATTCTTTTTTGTTTATCTCAACCTTAGTTTCGTAATCGCTGGAAAGCATCTGCTCTATGCGGAAGTACTCTCCTTCAATCAGACGGGAAACAACTGTCGTCTGGTCAAACTCAAATACAATATGGTTATTCGTGAAGAACAGGCGTACCTCATCCTCTACTTCTCCTGATAAAATCTTACTCACTTCCGTGAGTGTCTTTCCAGGAACGACAACTTTCTTATGACCGTAAGTATCCTTTAATTCGATTTTCCGAATTGATATTCGATGACCATCTAATGACACAACTTTCAGTTCATTTTCATTGATTTCAAATAATTCCCCGGTCATCATTTTATTATTTTCATTTGCCGCAATCGAAAAAATCGTCTGACGAATTACTTCTTTCAAAGTAAACTGGGACAGGGAGATGGAATCATTTTTTTCTACATATGGAAGATACGAAAAGTCCTCCCCGGATTTTCCGGATATATTAAACTTCGCTTTTTCACAGGTAATGGTGGCCTGTAACTTCGCATCTGTTTCTATCACAATATCATTTTCCGGTAATTTTCGAATAATTTCAGAAAAAATCTTTGCATCCAGGGCAATAATACCTTTATCTAAGATCTCACCGGTCACTTTTGTTTCAATTCCAAGTTCCATATCATTAGAAGTTAACTTAATTTCATTGGTGGAAGCATCGATTAAGATACATTCCAGTATTGGCATTGTTGTTTTAGAAGGAACAGCTTTCATAACAATGTTAACGCTTTTTAATAAATCTGATTTTGAGCAGACAATCTTCATAATGTGGGTAACTCCTTTCGAGCCCGCTATATAATAAATTATTAAGAGAATCAGTAGTCTTAACCTTAGGGGCTGTTAGTTTGTGAATAAGTCTGAAGAGGCCCGTGTGTATAAGCCTCCCGTAAATTAATAAGTATGTGAAAAAGTCTCTGAAATTAAAGTATAAAAATCAGGTTATCAACAGAGCCCCTTAAAAATGATTATTATACACACATTTGAGGCTGGTTTTCAACAAAATCGTGTGGATTGTTTTAAAGGGGGAAAATCTACTGCCAATACCCATATTTTCTATTATGAAATTAAGGTGTGCAAATTGGGTCATGCACCTCAATTTGGATTAATTTTTTTCTTAATGATTTCAACCGTATTACGGACGTTATCGGATTTTGCCATCTCATTGGTGATATTTTTACAACCGTGAATGATGGTGGTATGATCCTTCTTGCCCATGATATTTCCAATGGTTTTCAATGGAGTTTCTGTCATTTCCCGGCAAAGGAACATGGCAATCTGTCGTGGAAATACGATTTCTGAGTTACGTTTGTTGCCTTTTAAGTCTTCCGGACGCAAATGAAAATGCTCCGCAACGATATCAATGATCAGCTCCGGCGTAATTTCTCGGTTTTCATCCGGAGAAATGATATCTTTTAAGGCTTCTTCCGCCAGTCCTACCGTAATTTCACGTTTTTCCAAATTGCTGAAAGCCATTAATTTGTTCAGGGCGCCTTCCAGCTCACGGATATTGGACTTGATATTTGTGGCAATGTATTTAATAACATCATCATCAATCTGATAGCCGTCCAATTCTTCTTTTTTTCGGAGAATCGCCATCCTTGTTTCATAATCCGGCGAGGAAATATCGGCAATCAGGCCCCATTCGAAGCGGGATCTGAGCCTTCCTTCCAGAGTCTGGATTTCTTTCGGCGGTTTATCAGAGGAGATAATAATCTGTTTTTTGGATCCGTGGAGATCATTAAAGGTATGGAAAAATTCTTCCTGTGTAGATTCTTTTCCTATAATAAACTGGATATCGTCGATGAGCAGGACGTCGATATTCCGGTATTTTTCACGAAATTTTGTCATTGCAGTATTATTTCCGTTACGAATGGCTTCGATCAATTCATTTGTAAACGACTCACTTGTTACGTATAATACCTTGGACAGCGGATTTCTTTCTAATATAAAGTGGGCAATAGAGTGCATTAAATGGGTTTTTCCAAGACCAACACCTCCATATATAAAGAGGGGGTTGTACATTTCGCCGGGTGATTCCGCAACTGCCAGTGATGCTGCATGGGCAAAATTGTTATTTCCACCAACTACAAAAGTGTCGAAAGTATATTTAGGATTTAAATTTGCTTTTTCCAAATTTTCATTTAAAGTAGAGGCAGGCGGCATTGATTTCTCTATCGTTTTCGCTTGTTCAGGTAAAATAAATTCAATATTATAATCCAGTCCCGTAATCTCGGCGACCGCTACTTTAATAGGAAGTGTATACTTTTTGCTTATATAATTAAGCCCCATCTGCTCGGATGGAACCAGTATTGTAATCGTGCTGTTTTCTATAATGTGGACCTTTAATGGTTTTATCCAGGTATTAAAGGAAACATCCGATAACTCGTGTTCTAGTTTTACTGTATACAGTATTTCTTCCCATTTTTCTATTATGATGTCCATGTTAACGACTCCTTAAATATATTCTTCCGTTTTTCGCATTGGTAAAAATCCGCTTATTTTCTGGTGTTTATCCAAAAACAATACAAATTTGTACTGTGTGGATGACCCTCAGAAAAACACAACAATAAATGATTGCAGCTAAATGTTATCCACAATCATTCATTTAGAGATAGATTTCCTTATCTAATTCTAAACTAAATTAAGCAATTTAGCAATCAGAATTTTTTGAAATAACACTTTGTGAACATATTTATCCACTTTCATCCAATAATTTCGACAAGGTTGTGAATAACCAAATCCACAAATCCACATAGAAAACAGGCTTTATTTACGGGGGATGTCCTTTAAAATCAAAGTTTTTCACATTTTTGGAAAAAGTTATACACAAGTTATCCCCAATTTGTGGATATCTTTATGTAAACCGTAAAAAATAAGTGTGGAAAACTAAAAAGAGGGTAAAGAATATAAAAAAATAAAGGAATAGCTTGACTTACGGCATATTTATGAATATAATTGAAATGATGTTTTTAAGCATGTAAAATTTAATTTACCAATTATGTTAATAGATATTTGGTTAGATAGAAGGAGGTGCCAGACTCATGAAAATGACATTCCAACCGAAAAAGAGATCCAGAGCTAAGGTTCACGGATTCAGAGCTAGAATGAGCACAGTAGGCGGAAGAAAAGTTATCGCTGCTAGAAGAGCAAAAGGAAGAAAAAAATTATCAGCATAGGCCGCAGATTTGTGGCCTTTTCTTCTCTTTAAATGATTGGTAAAGGATGGCCTATGGTATTTTCAGAATCATTGAAAAAAAACAAAGATTTCCAATATGTATATAGGAAAGGAAAATCTTTTGCGAACAGATATTTAGTAATGTATGTCTTAGAAAATCAGTTATCCGGGAACCGTCTTGGGATTTCGGTCAGTAAAAAAGTTGGCAATAGTGTAGTAAGGCATGGTTTAACCAGATTGCTGAGAGAAAGTTACCGGCTGAATGAATCTGGTTTTACGCCTGGATATGATATTGTGGTAGTTGCGAGGGTAAGCGCCAAAGAAAAAGGTTTTGCCGAGATCCAGAGCGCGCTTTTGCATTTAGGGAAACTTCATAATATATTTCATATAGAAAAGATTGATGGTAAATGAAAAAATTATTAATCGGTTTGATTAAATTATATAGAAAATATTTATCGCCATTAAAAAGCACCCGTTGTCCTTATATACCTACGTGTTCACAGTACGGGTTAGAGGCAATTGAAAAACATGGTGCTGTTAAGGGAACCATCTTGACCTGCTGGAGGATTCTGAGATGTAATCCTTTTTCTAAGGGTGAATATGATCCGGTTCCTTAGAGTGTGTGACTAATTTAGGAGGAAAAAGTC
>NZ_JAWYAJ010000441.1:0-4294 GCF_034124845.1 Robinsoniella sp. | reverse complement strand
GAACGCTGGATCTCTATCATTTTTGTCTTTTCGCTCAGCGTTTCTTTTATTTTTGCGAAATCAAAACTTCCGTCTTCCAAAAGGTCAACCTGTTTATAAGTTACCCCATATTCTGCAAGGGAACCGGTTGAGGGGCGGATACCAATGACCTCTTCCAAGGTATCGTATGGTTTGCCCGATATGGATACAAGCTCATCTCCGGGTCTTAAGTTTCCGGAAAGTGCCACAGCCAATGCGTGGGTGCCGCAGGTAATCTGAGGTCGAACCAGAGCCGCTTCCGTATGAAAAACGCTGGCATAAACAGCTTCCAGAGTCTCTCTGCCCGCATCGTTATATCCATAACCGGTACTGGAGGTGAAATGTTCCGCACAGACGCGGTTCTGCTGCAGTGCCCGGATGACTTTTAACTGGTTAAATTCCACGATTTCATCTATTTTGTCAAAACGTTCTTTGAGACTGGCTTCGATTTCTTTTCCGTATGTGAATACATCCTTGTGAATCCCCAGTGACTCATACATCTCTTCGATTGTGTAATTATTCATTATTTCCTTTCACGGCATCTATATATTTTTCTCTTTTAAAATGCTCAGCATAGCATGGAGTATCTCCGTATTATTATAAGCAAAATGGTCTTTATCCATCCAGATCACATCTTTTTCCCGTTTAAACCAGGTAATCTGGCGCTTGGCGAAATGTCTGGTATCCCGTTTTAAGATATAAACGGCTTCTTCCAGGGTGCAGTTCCCTTCCAGATAATCCAGGATTTCTTTGTAGCCAAGTCCCTGCATGGACACCATCTCTTTGGTATAGCCTTTTTCTTTTAACTGCGCCACTTCGTTTAAGAGCCCCTCTTCCAGCATGCGGTCTATTCTTAAATTGATTCGTTCATACAGGTTAGAACGTACATCGTTTAATACGAAATATGCGAAATTATAGGGGGATTCTTTTTGGCGCTCCTGTTCATTGTGACGTGAAATGGGCTGACCGGTATCATGGAAAAATTCCAGCGCCCTAATCACCCGTTTCACGTTGTTTGGATGGATTTCCATGGCGGATTTGGGATCGGCAATCTGCAGTTTTTCATGGAGAAATGCACTTCCCTTTGTAGCAGCCAGCTCTTCCAATTCCTGGCGGTATGCGCTGTTTTCCCGGGTCTCGGTGAAGTCAATGTCATATAAAACAGCTTGAATATAAAATCCGGTGCCTCCAGTTAGTATGGGGATTTTCCCTTTTTCCCAGATCTGCTGCATATATTTTTTTGCATACTCCTGAAAGCGGACTACGTGAAATTCCTCATCCGGGTCAAATTCATCGATCAGATAATGAGGGACACCTTCCATCTCAGAGGGTTTTATTTTTGCAGAGCCGATATCCATGCCCCGGTATACCTGCATAGAGTCGGCAGAGATAATTTCGCCGTTCACTTCTTTTGCCAGGGCGATGGAAAGCTCGGTTTTTCCAACGGCTGTGGGACCGGTTAATATAATAAGTGGTTTTTTCATAGCAACCTTTCCCTCCTTATACAATACGCTTGAATTTTTTTTCCAATTCATACTTTGTCATGGAGATGATGGTAGGCCTTCCATGAGGACAGTTGTATGGATTTTCTAAGGTGAGCAGCTCAGCGATCAGGCTTTCTGCTTCCATGGCGGTCATTTTATGATTGCCCTTAACGGCGGCTTTACAGGACATGGACGCAATTTTTTCATTAATTACTTCTGCTTTCATACGTCCGGTCTGCTCTCCCAGGCTGTCCAGCATCTCAATAAACAGATCCTGCTGGGCAATCCCGAATAAATTATCCGGTACAGCCCGGATGGAATATTCCTTCCCACCAAACGGTTCGATTTCAAAACCGATCTGGGTAAAATTATCCATATAACGCTTTAACAGATCTTCTTCCTGCATACTGAGGGTTAGAATAATCGGCGGGCTCAGATATTGGGAAGTAAAGTTACGGCGATTGAGGTTATTCATGGTTCTTTCGTATAGAACCTTCTCATGTGCCGCATGCTGGTCGATAATATAAAGCTTTTCCTGGAATTCAACCAGCCAGTAAGTACCGAATACCTGTCCGATAATCCGGTGTTCGGATACACTTTCTTTGGAAAGCAGTTTTCCTTCAAAGAGGTCTATCTGCTGAGCGGATTCCTTGCCAGTAACGGACACGTCACCTGTACGTTGGTAATTGCCCGGCATGGCATCAGCATCGGAAGCTCCTGCCTGGATCAAATTTGCTTCATCAGATGCAATTGACGGCATTTGTGGAGTTGATCCAGAAGCAATCGTCATATCCCCGGCTTGCGCTGCTATTTCTCCCTGAGAGTCCGGATTTACAATATTTTGGGTCTGGCTGGATGCAGCAACAACTGATGCATCAGGCAATACATCTTTCTGCCCTGCCTCTGTTTTAGGTAACAACGAAGACATCAGATTCTTTGTGTCTTCATAAACAGGTTTATTTGCAGGGACAGATCTACGTTCAGCATTATCGGTATGTTCAGCATGTCCGGTACTTCTATCATATTCGGTACTTTTAGTATGTTCGGTATGTTCAGCATGTTCACCAATAGGACGTGGTGCACCTGGTTTTGGCGCAAAAGCCTTTCCAGGGGATGCCTGATAATTGCTTCTCTCCCGCATCTGTTCCAGTCTGTTCTTTTCAAATGGTTCCGGAATAGACTGCAGAACCTTTGCTTCTTTTATTTTTTCCGTTTTATCTGCTTTGACGGTTACTTCCGGGATGAGTTCTTTTTTAGTCAGACCCTGTTTTACAGAGTCATAGACAAGCTGATACATTTTTTCGTTGTCGGCAAAACGCAGCTCCATTTTTGTAGGATGGACATTGATATCCAGCAAGTCCCCGTCCATTGTAAAATGAATCGCGGTAAAAGGATATTTATGCTGCATCATAAATGTTTTATAGGCATCTTCGATTGCCCGGGCAATAATGTTACTCTTTATATAACGCCCGTTTATAAAATAATTTTCGTAATTGCGGTTTCCTCTGGAAACAATTGGTTTTCCAATATATCCTTTCAGCGATACCTGTTCATTTGCATTCTCCAGGGCGATGAGGTGGTTGGCGATATCCCGCCCATAGACGTTGTAAATGATATCTTTTAGATTATCATTCCCTGAGGTATGCATTTTTGTCTGGTTATTGCTGATAAATTTAAAGGATACATTTGGATGGGATAATGCCAGCCGCTCCATCAGGTCATTGATATAACCTGCTTCGGTCATACTGGATTTTAAAAACTTTTTTCGGGCGGGTGTATTGAAGAAAATATTGCGCACCAGGAAAGTGGTTCCTTCCGGTGCACCGATTTCTTCTTTGGATTTTTCGGTTCCTCCTTCAATCATATAGCGGGTTCCGGTAAGGCTGCCTGCAGTCTTCGTAATTAATTCCACCTGGCAGACTGCTGCAATGCTGGACAGCGCTTCGCCGCGAAATCCAAGGGAGGTTACCCCCAGCAAATCTTCTACCCGTTTGATTTTACTGGTAGCATGGCGTAAAAATGCCAGGGGTACCTGGTCCTGGGTAATCCCTTCCCCGTTATCCGTGATGCGGATCAGAGAAGTTCCTCCATCCTTGATTTCCACGGTTACTGCATTAGCACCTGCATCGATGGCATTTTCCACTAACTCCTTTACCACGGAGGCAGGACGTTCAATCACTTCGCCTGCCGCAATCTTATCAATTGTCTGTTGATCTAATACTTCGATTGTCTTCATGTGTATACCTCCGTAACAGTTTAGACAGGTATGCGCATTTACTGCGCATACCGCAGACTTGTCTGCCATACTGCGTCAATAGATAGTGTGAACGGAGTTCACACTGTGAACAGAGTTCACACTTATCACCACCGATTCTTTAACTTGTTCTGAAGACGGTAAATTGTGTTGAGTGCATCAATTGGCGTCAGTGTGCCGATATCCATTTCTTTTAATTCCTGAAGGATATCCTGGTCGCTGACTGTATCAAACAGAGACATCTGCTCTAAATCTACCTGATCATATTTCTTGGTTTTAACCTTCGTTTTCGTACCGGTTTCAGCCTGGATTTCCCTGGCTTTAGCCGTGATGTCGGCATCACTTAATTCCTCTACAAGCTGTTTGGCACGTTCAATAACTGTTTCCGGCACTCCGGCTAACTTTGCAACCTGGATTCCGTAGCTCTTATCTGCACCGCCTTTGACAATTTTTCGCAGGAAAACAATGTCATCTCCCTTTTCTTTTACGGCAATACAGTAGTTATTGACACTGCTTAATTTACCTTCCAGTTCCGTAA
>NZ_JAWYAJ010000440.1:0-2163 GCF_034124845.1 Robinsoniella sp. | reverse complement strand
CACGACGGATGGACATTTCCCGTAAAAATGATTTCAGCTTTGTAAAGACTACCTCCTGATGCTTGATTTCCCGCTGCTGATTCAGGTATGCCTTTAACTTTGCTTCCCGGATCATCTCCCGTTTCAGGGCATAGTCCGTATAATTTCCAAGGAAGGTGGTAACTTCTCCGTTGTCTATTTCTACTACTTTCGTCACAACACGGTTTAAAAAATAGCGGTCATGAGCAACGATGATAACGGCTCCGCTATAATTTAACAGGTATGTTTCCAGCCATGCGATGGAATTCATATCCAGGTGGTTGGTAGGCTCATCCAGAAGGATGATGTCAGGGCTGGAGAGGAGCAGCTTACCCAGAGCCACACGGGTTTTCTGGCCTCCGGAAAGGGTATTGATAGGTTTGTCAAATTCATTTTCGGTAAAGCCAAGACCCTTTAAGACCCCTACAAGTTCACTTTTGTATGCATAACCATTTTTGTGTTCAAATTCCATGGTTAGGCGGTTGTAGGTCTCCAGGATTTCAGTCAGCCCGGCACCTTCCAGCGTTTTCATTTCCAGTTCCATAGTCCGAATCCGCTGTTCCAGTTCAATAACGTCCTTTTTTACTTCCAATAATTCAGTATAAATCGTATTTTCGTTTGTAACAGACTGGTGCTGCGCCAGGTAACCGATGGATTTCCCACGAGTAATGATCACTTCACCCGAATCCGCCGGCATTTCCTGCATAATAATTTTCAGGAGCGTTGATTTGCCTGCTCCGTTAATTCCAACAATTGCTGTTTTTTCACGGTCTTCTATATGGAAGGAAGCATTTTTGATTATTTCGTTTGTCCCAAATGCTTTGCTTATGTTCTGACATGCAAGTATCATAAGTAATTCACCTAATCTTTCTAGAACATGTTTGAAAATTGCTTTCTGACAGCGGTACGTCATATGCTGTGGGAGATTATCTTCAAATAAAGGCGGCAAGCGTGCTATGTATCCTGAATATAAGCTAATATACCGCAATGTATGACGCACAGATGAATGAATGAATTTACAAATACATTCTAATATTTATCAGAAACTATTATAATAGATATTCTGTGTTTTGCAAATAGATTTCTTCAAAAATACTGGACTTTATGCATGATTTGCGATAATATAGGGATATTGTTACGTTTATGGAGATACAAGAGGAGGAAATTGGTAATGAAGAAAGTAGTAAAATTTGGCGGCAGTTCATTAGCAAACGCAGAGCAGTTTCAAAAGGTAGCCGATATTATCCGCGCAGATGAAGCGAGAAGATATGTCATTCCATCAGCACCGGGTAAACGCTTCTCAAGTGATATTAAAGTTACGGATATGCTTTATGAATGCTATGACATCGCAGAATCAGGCAAGAAATTTACCGCAAAACTGGATAAAATAAAAGAACGCTATAACGAAATTATAAAAGGGCTTGGACTGGAACTTTCATTAGATGACGAATTCCAGGTAATTCACGAAAATTTTGAAAAAAAAGCAGGCAGCAATTATGCGGCTTCCAGGGGAGAGTACTTAAACGGTATCATTATGGCAAACTATCTGGGCTATGAGTTTGTGGATGCTGCAGAAGTTATTTTCTTCGACGAAAATGGAAATTTTGATGAAGTAAAAACAGATAAAAAACTGGCTGATAGATTAAAAGATACAGAAAAGGCAGTTGTTCCCGGATTTTACGGTGCAAAGCCGGACGGATCCGTAAAAACATTTTCCAGAGGCGGATCGGATGTGACTGGTTCCATCGTTGCAAAAGCGATTCAGGCAGACCTGTATGAAAATTGGACAGATGTATCCGGATTTCTGGTAACTGACCCGAGAATTATCGAAAACCCTGAGGTAATCGAGACCATTACATACCGTGAATTAAGAGAGCTTGCTTATATGGGGGCTACCGTTCTTCACGAGGATGCTATTTTCCCGGTCCGAAAAGCAGAAATTCCTATTAATATTAAAAATACCAATGCTCCCCAGGAAAAGGGTACGCTGATTGTTGCACATACCTGTCATAAACCCAAATATACCATCACCGGTATTGCAGGTAAAAAGGGTTTTGCAGCTATCAATATTGAAAAAGACATGATGAATGCGGAAATTGGATTCGGGCGCAAAGTACTTGGAATTTTCGAAGAAAATGATATCTC
>NZ_JAWYAJ010000439.1:0-26463 GCF_034124845.1 Robinsoniella sp. | reverse complement strand
CGTAGAAAAAAATTGCTGTAGCTGCATAGTAGCAGGACCGGTGTAATCATACACTGGTTCTGTTTTTAATTACCGCGAGCACCGAGCCAAACGGACACGCCGGCGTGTCCGTTTGACGACTGCCGCGAGGGTTGCGGAACGACCAGTGGACGAAAATAAACAGCAAAATAAATGAAAACTTATTGACATATGAATACAAATAAGATAAAATATAAATCACATAAACGCAATAACAATCTTAGGGAACTGTATTCCCATTCTGAAAAAATTTGACAGACAATTCTTAAAAACCCCAATCAAATTAATGGTACCTTGAAAACTAAATAGACTTTGGAAATAGTATATGATAAAATAGAAAACACGAGGTGAATCGGATGGAAAATACCATTTTATTAAAAGAAATTGGCAAAATGTTTGAGTCGCAGGAGAAAAAAATTGACCAGCGATTTGCAGAGCAGGATAAGCGGATAGATCAGAAATTTGCAGAGCAGGATAAGCGGATAGATCAGAAATTTGCAGAGCAGGATAAGCGGATAGATCAGAAATTTGCAGAGCAGGATAAGTTGATTCATCAGCAATTTGCAGAACAGGATAATAATAACGCTCAATGGAGAAGCGGTCTGAAAACCGAGTTTGACGCAGCATTTGAAAAGAATAAAAAGGAATTTGATGCAAAACTCGATGCGATGGAGGCCAAGATTGACCAGAATATGAGTAAAAGGTTAGAGCCGCTTCAGAAGGAGATACTTGCATTCCATAGTGAAATGCATAATATGAATCTTAGAATGGAGCGGGTTGAGAATAAGGTAGATGAGCTTAATGACATTACCAGGAATTTGAACCGGAAGATTGATGATCATACGGATAAGATTATGAATAATTTTGTAAAGATTATGGAAACACAGACTATTTTAGGAGAACATGGGCGGAAGCTGGAACTGGCTTAATTATTTTTTACCGCGGTCAAACAGGCTCTAGGGTCAGGATGTAATTTTAAAACCAGATCCAAATCCCGCAGCATTTAATCAAATACATGATGAGGAGTGGTACAGTATGGATTTATCAGTTAAAGTCAGGAATATTTCTATTGGTGAAGGAAGACCGAAGATATGCGTTCCCATAGTGGGGGGAAGTAAAGAGAGAATATTGGAAACTGCCCTGAAGATTACGGCACGTCCAATTGATATGGTGGAGTGGCGTGTGGACTTCTTTGATTATGTAATGAATCAAAAAAAGATGGCAGAAACCCTCAAAGAATTGCGCAAGATACTTGGTGATATTCCGTTGCTGTTTACATTCCGCACGGTTGACGAGGGAGGAAAGTGCCCGATTGAAATGAAGGATTATGTTGAACTGAATCTGCATGCGGTAAAAACGGGATATATTGATTTAGTGGATGTGGAAATTTTTCGCGGAGAAGAAGTGAGTGCTCCAATTGTGAAAAGTGCTCATCGCCACGGGGTTAAGGTGGTGGGCTCCAACCATGATTTTGAGAAGACTCCCACGAAAGATGAAATTGTAGCACGTTTGCAGAAAATGCAAAAAGCTGGTGTCGATATTACGAAGATAGCCGTTATGCCAAACAGCAGCCAGGATGTATTAACACTTTTAGATGCTACCCTGTCAATGAAGGAGTCGTTGGCGGACAGGCCTTTCGTTACCATGTCAATGGGAAGCATGGGTTTTGTCAGCAGAATTACCGGCGAAATATTTGGCTCGGCTGTGACTTTTGGAGCAGTAGGTCAAGTTTCGGCTCCGGGACAGATCCCGGTAGAAAAACTGGAACAGGTATTAAATATCATTGGCAGATATGGTTTGTAAAGTGATTTTGAAACAGGGTTCAGAACATGTTTGGAAGGTCAGGCTGTCGAGGTCTGTCGAAGAAAAATTGAATATAGCGTTGCGTTTTTGACAAAACTCACACCCCCTATCACCTATAATGGATAGTGCTTGGATCAAAGCATTCATTTTGGTGGCAGGGGGTGTTTTGTGTATTATGAAATATACATAGATAAATTCTTTTTGGAAAATATGATTATGGATTATCTATTGCTTACACTGGTATGCCGCTCACTAAAATGTCAGACAAACTGGCTGCGGGTATTTTTAGCCAGTGTACTTGGGGCAGCAGGAATGTGTGTTCTTATCATATTGCCCATTCAAAATACATTCGTTTATAACATTTGCGGATTTGGAATTCTAAGTGTGCTCATGGTTAAAATAGGATGCAGAATCAAGGACAGGGATCATTTAATACGGGGCACGATCATTCTGTATTTATCAGCGTTCGTTCTGGGAGGTATCTGGGAGATGTTATTGGGGCATATAGCTTCGGGCAGCCTGCTTCTTGGAGTAATCAGTTATCTTACCTTGCGATGTATTTTAAGCTGCTATCAGAGATACAAACAAAAAACAGAATATCTTTATGAGGTTGTCATTAACCTGAATGGTAAGACCAAACATGTAATGGGTTTGTGTGATACCGGAAATCAGCTAAAACAGCCCGTTACCGGAAAGCCGGTAAATATCATTGATTATAATGCGATCAGTGATATGTTGGAAGAAGAAGTCAAAAATCAGATACTCCAGATGTACCAATTTCAAACTGCAGAAGGTTTAACAGAGAAAATTTGTTATATCCCGTATCATTCTATTGGAGAAAAAAATGGTTTGTTACCGGGAATACGATTAGATTATATCAGCATACGAAGGTCTGGGGCGTCGCAGCTTGTCAAAGGAGCTGTAGCAGCAGTCACAAAAGAGTCCGTTAGTGCGAAGGGAAAATATCAGATGATATTAAACCCTTCAATGTTAGAAGATTAGGAGGAATAAAAATGGTTATAAAAGTTTCAATGCCACATCGTTTTCAGTTTCGTGTTGTATCATCGCTTCCAAACCTCATTTTAAAAAGGCCAAATGATATTCATTATATCGGAGGAAGTGAAGTGCTTCCGGCACCTTTGGAGCCGGGAAAAGAGGCTGAGGTAATCAGTGACCTGGGAACGGAATACGATAGTGACGCGAAATCGTTATTAATCGAACACAACTTAAGATTAGTAGTATACATAGCAAAAAAATTCGACAATACAGGTGTCGGAGTAGAGGATTTAATATCAATAGGAACCATTGGTTTAATTAAGGCAATTAATACCTTTAATCCGGAGAAAAATATCAAGCTTGCAACTTATGCTTCAAGATGTATAGAAAACGAAATCTTAATGTATCTGAGAAGAAATAATAAAACAAAGATGGAAGTGTCATTCGATGAACCGCTGAATGTGGATTGGGATGGAAATGAATTATTATTATCCGACATCCTGGGAACTGACGAAGATGTAATATATAAAGACATGGAAAATGAAGTTGAACGAAAATTGCTGGGAAAAGCAATTGAAAAACTTTCAGATAGAGAAAAAACGATTGTGCAGTTAAGGTTTGGTATTAATACCAGAGACGGAGAAGAAAAGACACAAAAAGAAGTGGCAGATCTGCTTGGCATTTCTCAGTCTTATATCTCCAGGCTGGAAAAGAAGATAATTAAGAGACTGAAAAAAGAAATTGTGAGATTTGAATAATACTGATGTAAGACGGGAGCAGTTAGCCGGCAGGGATTCATCCTGAGGCTGATTGCTCCTGTTTTTTCTTTTTGAATTTTAATAATTTTAATGTTGTAATTCGTCTCAACCAATGATAATATAGTCCTAACAACTTGTAAAGTGAGTTTACTATTTAAGAAGAAAAGGGGTAAAATTATGGGTGTTAATGTAGAAAAAGAAGAAAAGAATCTGCCGGAATCTATGGATTGCCTGCTAAAAGATGTGCGGGAAAAATTAAAAGACGATGAGCTGTTTCAAATGTTCCGCAACTGCTTTACAAACACGCTGGATACCACGGTAAAGAAAATGGAGGATGGGACTACGTATGTGATTACCGGAGATATTCCGGCTATGTGGCTTCGTGATTCCGTGTGCCAGCTCCGTCCCTATCTGATCTTAGCGGGCAGGGACAGCGAAATAGCAGATACGCTGCAGGGCCTGATAGAACGGCAGTTTCAGTGTATTGGAATTGATCCGTATGCCAATGCATTTAATGAGGCGGCAAATGGGCACTGCTGGGAAAAGGATGAGACGGACATGGGACCATGGATATGGGAGAGAAAATATGAGATAGATTCTCTTTGTTTTCCGCTGCAGTTTTCCTATCTATTTTGGAAAAATACCGGGCGTACAGAACATTTTAATGAAACCTTTGTAAAAGGAGCCAGGACGATACTGGAAGTTTTCAAGAGGGAGCAATATCATGAAGAAAAATCTGAATATCGTTTTATCCGGAAAAACTGTTCTTTTACAGACACCTTATCCAGAGATGGGAAAGGTGCTTTGGTCCGTTCGGGTATTGGTATGACCTGGTCGGGCTTTCGTCCAAGCGATGATGCCTGCACATACGGTTATCTGGTTCCATCCAATATGTTTGCGGTAGTTGTCCTGGGGTATCTGGAAGAGATTGCAGAGAAACTATTAAAGGATCCGGAATTAAAAGAAGCTTCAGGAAATCTGAAAGAGCAGATCAGAAAAGGAATAGAGACATTTGGTATTACAAGAAGAGATGGATTTGGAGAGATCTATGCATATGAGGTGGATGGATATGGTCAGTTTAATCTGATGGATGATGCCAACGTGCCAAGCCTGTTATCAATGTCGTATCTGGGATATGAAGGAGAAAGCATTCCGGGAAGGTCTAAGGAAGAGGTTGCAAAAAATACCAGAGCATTTATTCTGAGTGATGGAAACCCCTTTTATTATGAAGGAAAAGCAGCAAAGGGAATCGGAAGCCCTCATACTCCAGTGCGGTATATCTGGCATATATCCCTTGCTATGCAGGGGCTGACCAGCGACACCCAGGAAGAAAAACGAGAAATACTGGAAATGCTGAAAAGTACGGATGGAGGGAAAGCACTGATGCACGAGGGTTTCGATGTGGATGATCCAACCAGGTATACCAGAGAGTGGTTTTCTTGGGCCAATGCAATGTTTAGTGAACTGGTACTGGAATATTGCGGTTATCATGTAAATAAGTAAAATTTGTACAGTAAATATAGAATCCTGCAAATTGCAGATATAGTCTTATTAGAGTACTATAAAATATATAATAAAAAAATAAAATAATATAAAACTAAAAGTCAAAAACCCCGAGCAGGCAACGTGGGATTTGACCTTTGCGGCAGTCGCCTAATGGACGCGCCAGCGTGTCCGTTTGGCTGGATGCTCGCGGGAATAAATATAGAGCACAGGAGGATGTCATGTTTTTAACGGATAATAAATTGGAAGCGAGAACCCAGCAATTGAAGGGATATCGTTATCGTGAAGTAATGCATCTGGGAGATTTTCTGGTAAGTGAGGATCAGCAGGGTACCGTGAATTCTGAGGTGCCGGCAGATTACGATGGATGGGACAGCATGCAGGTGAAGGATACCTGGCAGGGAAGAGACCGATATCTGTGGCTTCATAAAGATATTACGATCCCGGAAGAATGGAAGGGAAAAAAGGTACTGGGTATCTTTGATTACGGTAATACCGGGGCTGGAAATAACTCGGGATTTGAGTCGCTGCTGTATGTGGATAAAGAGCCATATCAGGGGGTAGACGTCAACCATAAGGAAGTATTTTTTGAAGAAAAGCATATGGGACGCAGTCTGGATTTGACATTTCGTCTGTGGTCCGGCCTGGAAGGGGGCGGAGTGCCTGTCTCCCAGGAACATAGAATCAATCAGGCGGATCTTGCCTGGCTGGATGAAAAAACGGATGACCTTTACTATTTGTCCGCTATGATCATTGATACAATTAAAAATCTCCATGAGGATGACCCCATAAAACACCAGCTTCGCACGGCGCTGGATAATGCGCTGGAATGTATAGACTGGTCCTATCCGGGAAGCAGCAGCTTTTATGAATCTGTTCATTTGGCAGACGAAAAAATAAATGATAAGATCGAAAGCATGGGTAAGGATGCCCGGGTACTGGTAAAATGTGTTGGACATACACATATAGATGTTGCATGGCTGTGGCGTTTGAAACATACCAGAGAAAAGTGTTCCCGGTCATTTTCTACGGTGCTGCGTCTGATGGAACAGTATCCTGAATACATCTTTCTTCAGACTCAGCCTCAGTTGTATGAGTACATAAAAAATGATTTTCCGCAAATCTATGAGAAGATCAAAGAAAAAGTAAGATCGGGTCAGTGGGAAGTGGATGGTGGTATGTGGGTTGAAGCAGATTGTAACATTACAAGCGGTGAATCTCTCACAAGACAGATATTAATTGGCAGTAAATTTATCAAAGATGAATTTGATAAAGATGTAGAATATCTGTGGCTTCCGGATGTGTTCGGGTATTCCTGGGCATTACCTCAGATTCTAAAGAAATCCGGAATAGATATGTTCATGACGACCAAGATCAGCTGGAACCAATACAACCGTATGCCTCATGACACGTTTAAATGGAAGGGCATGGACGGAAGCGAGATATTAACCCATTTCATAACCACACCGGATCCCTGGAGTACGCCGGGTTCCTGGTTCTACACTTATAACGGGCAGCTTACGGCAAAGACGGTCAAAGGAGTCTGGGACGCTTACAGTGAAAAAGACATGAACAAAGAACTACTCATTTCCTATGGTTATGGAGACGGAGGAGGCGGAGTAAACAGGGATATGCTGGAGCAGAGAAGACGGATCGATAAGATACCGGGACTCCCGGCACTTAAGACCTCCACCGCAGGAGATTACTTCAAAGAGCTGAAGGATACAGTCAAGGATACCGATCAATATGTCCATACCTGGGATGGAGAATTATACCTGGAGTATCATAGGGGAACTTATACCAGCCAGGGCTATAATAAGCGTATGAACCGAAAAATGGAATATCTGTATGGAAATACCGAGTGGCTGACTGCCATGGCTGCACTTTCCCAGGGAGATTTAAAGAAAGCTTCCCAGGAAACATTGACAGAAGGATGGAAAATTCTTTTGACAAACCAGTTCCATGATATTATTCCCGGTTCCTCTATCCATGAGGTATATGAAGATTCCAAAGTAGACTATGAAAAAGCTGCAGATATTGCACGGGAAGTAGAAAATGAAGCGTATAGTGTTATATTGGATGAATCCGCTGATACTTATACGGTACTGAATCATGCATCCTGGAAAATGGATGGCATTATACAATTACCTGAGAATGGAATTCTTCGCTGTGAGGATATGAATGGAAATCACCTGAAAATCCAATCCGGAACAGAGGGAACTTATGTGCAGACGGGAGATATCCCGGCGATGGGATTTGCACAGATCAAATGCATCAAAGAACCAGGAGAATTAGAAAATGCCGTACTGGAAAACAATTCCTTTAATATAGAAGGAAAAAGAATCGAAACAAAGTATTACAGCATAGAATTTAATGACCAAGGACAGATCAGCAGGCTTTATGATAAGGATGCAAAGCGGGAAGTGCTTGCAGAGGGAACAAGAGGTAATGTATTGCAGATGTTTGAAGACAAACCTCTTGGGAATGATGCCTGGGATATTGACATATTTTATCAGCAGAAGATGAAAGAAATTGAAGATCTTCAAAAATTTGAGATTGTAGATGCCGGTCCTCTTATGACGGTGGTTCACCTGGAATGGAAATATATGAATTCAATGGTAGAACAGGATATTATTTTATATGAGGATAACCGCAGGATAGATTTTAAGACAAAGGTAGATTACCACGAGAATCACCAGCTGTTAAAGGCTGCATTTCCTGTGGATATAAGAACGACGTATGCTACTTATGATGTACAGTACGGTAATGTGAAGCGTCCGAACCATTGGAATACCAGCTGGGATCAGGCCAGATTTGAAACAGTTGCCCACAGGTTTGCGGATTTATCGGAACACGATTATGGAGTTGCGTTATTAAATGACTGTAAATATGGATACGATGTGAAGGACAATCTATTAAGAATCACTCTGCTTAAGGCAGCTACTCATCCGGATCATATCCAGGATCAGGGATTACATGAATTTACTTATGCACTGCTGCCACATCAAGGGGACTGTATTAATGGAAGAGTCATCCAGGAAGCCCATCGGTTAAACCGCCCATTAGCGTTAAGAAAAGGAAAGGTAAAACTGCCCTTTGAGAGCTTCCTTGCATTCGACTGTGACCATGTGGAAGTAGATGCTATTAAGAAATCGGAAGACGGCAATTACCTTGTTGTCCGTTTCCATGAATTTGCCGGTTCCAGATGCCAGGCAGCCATCAAGCCTGGATTCCGGTTTACAGCATGGGCAGAAGGAGATTTGAGAGAACGTCCGATTCAGGAATTTAGCGGCGAAACAGAAATCTCTATGCTGTTAAAGCCATTTGAGATAAAAACAATATTATTTAAATGCTACTAGGATAGAAGTTTAAGAGAAAATAAGGGATAGGAAGGATGCCACTGTGTGATTCTTTGAAACGATATAATGTGGCCATATTGCAGGTCAGCCTGCAATATGCAGGGGTATAATTATGCAGGATATTTTTAACTGGGAACGGCTTATGAATTTTTTTAGCAGGATATATTATTTTCTGGGGATAAATTTTTTATTTATCATCAGTAATCTGCCTGTTTTGTTATTTTTGCTGTTTGTCGGTATCAGCCGTGCAGGAACTTATCTGCCATTATTTCTCTTGTGTCTTCTTCCGTCAGCACCTGCATTTTCAGCGGTACTCTATGCAATGGGGAGATTTGTATCCGGCATAGAAACAGGGGCGGTAAGAGATTATCGGAATGGTTATGTGAAATATTTTAAAAGGTCTGTAAAATCAGGTGCTCTTCAGCTTACGGTCATCTTTATGATATGGACCAATCTGAATTTTTTTACCAAAATAGTTCCGGTATTTATCCTGGCTGTTTTATTCACGCTGTTGTTCCTGAGTGCATTGCTGTTAACACCTAATCTGTATTTTTTTGCCGTAAATACTGAATTATCCTGCGTGAATGTATTTAAACTGGCACTGGCGTATACATTGGGGAAGCCTTTGGCTGCCATTGGCAATCTTGGGGCTTTTGGCATCATACTTCTGGCATTTGAGTTATCCCCGGGTACAACGGTTTTATTTATGGGCAGTATTTATGGATTTCTGGTTGCTTTTATGAACCGGCGTATTATAGGTGAAATGAAAGAAAAATGCAGAGAGGCCAAATAGTATCACATAAAAATGGAATGAGCTGCTTTTAATGAGCTGTTTTTGAGCTACCGTCCATTGAGGAGTATAGAAGCGCGTTCCGGCCTTCTATACTCCTTTTTTCAGATGGGTTATGCTATAATAATCGTGGGGGTGAGTGAAAATGAATAAGAAAACACCAAAGCAGCTTTACCTAAAATTATTTCGTACATATACACTGATCAGTGTAGGCATAGCAGCGGCGCTGGTCATTTATTTTATTATAAATACCAAAGGGCAGATACAGGAAAAGAGCTTGAAATTTATGCAGAAAGTAGGGGAGGATGCATCCAGGGAAATCATGCGGTCTTCGGATAAAACTGATAATATGCTGGCTGATCTGTATAAATCCAATACGGAACTCCAGGATGTCATATCTTATCTTACGGAGGACATTACCTCTTATTTGACACACCGGCTGGATGCCTTTTCGGCTTCGTCAGCTGCCAGCTATAATGGAATTGATGACTTTGCTTTTAATGCTATGGAAGAAAGTCCTGAAATTAAAAGTATCCGCTTCGTCAGTTATCCAAAAGAAGAACTGACCGAATATACTCCGGACGGGAAAGTTTCACGCAGGGAGGTGTCCGGGTATCTGCGGAACCAGTTGGACGAAAAACGGATGGAGCAGCCCTGGCAATATGAGTTTTTAAAAGAAATACGTGATCCGGTAACCCTGGAGAATATTGGCTGCATAATTGTTTTTTTTCAAAATACAGGGCTTGCCGATGCATGGGAATATTTTGAAAGGTGTGATCTGCTGGTATACAGCAGTTTTGGAAATCTTGTATTCGATTCCAGCGGCAGGGGCGATGTTAAGAAAATGTTGCTGTTAGAGGATACCAGACAGATGGAAGAAGAGCTAAAAGCCTTTACCTGCTATCGTCAGGTGAAAGATTTTCATATAACTGCCTATATTGGAAAGTCACAGGCTGACAGGATTCCGGCAGGGCTTTGGATTACCATTCTTTTCATAGGACTTTGCATTGTTACCCTTGGTATTGTGGTTATCCATTTTTATCTCAAAAAGTTAACCGGCAGACTGGATGGAATTTTAGATGGAATGGAACGGGTTACAAAGGGGGATCTGGACATCCGCCTGAACGTAGATGAGGAAAAAGATGAACTGGATGTAATTGCAGAGCATTTCAATGAAATGTGTGTGGAACTGAACCATTACATTCAAAAGAGTTATCTGGCACAGATTGAGCAGAAGAATGCAGAGATGGCAGCATTGCAGAGTCAGATCAATCCTCATTTTTTATACAATACATTAGAGTCCATACGTATGAAAGCCATATGCAACGGCGACCGGGAGGTGGGGAAGATGCTCTACGGACTTGCCGTAATCTTCCGCAGCCAGATCAAAGACAGCGATGTAATTACTTTGGCAAAAGAACTACATTATTGTAAAAAGTATCTGGAATTATTTGAATTTCGATATCAGAATAAATTCCAGTTTCACATTGACTGTCCGGAGACTTTTATGAATATACCGGTCATCAAATTTATTATACAGCCGGTGATCGAAAACTATCTGGTACATGGTATCCGGCTGGAAGATTGTGATAACCGGATCTGGATTGAAATAAAAGAGGATGGCGATGATATGCTGATTGTGGTTTCTGACAACGGATATGGAATGAAAGATGAAGTAATTGCTGAAAAAAACAGGGAGTTATTTTGTCTCGGGGAAGAGACAAAAGGATCAATCGGAATACAAAATGTTAATTTGCGCATGCGGGCGGCATATGGAGAGGGGCACGGGGTTATTCTGGAGGCGAACCAGCCGGCCGGTTTACGGGTAAATTTACGTTTTCCATTTAAAGGAGCAGGTTATGATGAAAAAGGTAATGTTAGTTGAAGATGAAGATTTTATTCTGCAAGGGATCAAAAATATAATAGACTGGGGTGCATTGGGAATGACCATTGTTCATATGGCCCAGGATGGTCTGGAGGCTCTTGCGTGCTGGGAAAAAGAGGAAGTGGATATTGTGGTGTCCGATATCTCCATGCCGAGAATGGGGGGCCTTGCTTTAATGGAGCGGCTGAGGGAGAAAAGCAAGAGGGTACGGTTCATCATTCTTACAGGATATGATGAATTTGAATACGCCAGAGCGGCGATTCACCTGGAAGTAGAAAATTATATTCTGAAGCCTATCGATGAAGAACTGCTGGAAAAGACACTGCTGTCTGCAGCAGCGAAACTGGAGGAAAGAGAACACGCCGATATGGAGCAGATTGATGTAAAGACCGACCTTATGCGTTTCTTAAATGACAAAATGGATTCCCGTGAACAGGTACTATATTTGAAGGAAACCGGCTTATCTGCAAAAAGTCCCTGTTCCTATGCTGCGGTAATGAAACTGAAGATGGACAGTCTGGGTGAGACAAAGCTTACGGATGTAATGAGGTGGCTTTGGCAGACGGTAACAGAACAGGAAATACGCATATATCATTTGCCCCCGGACAGCATTCTTCTAACCTTATCCTTCATGTCAGAAAGGGGGAGAGAAGTCAGAAAGTATCTGATGGAGGTGCTGAATCAGATAGAGAACAGATTTGGAATACAAATTTTTATCAGCATCAGTCCCTCTTTTATGGATTTTACAGAAATGCCGCAGGCTTACCGGGAGGCACTTCAGCTTCAAAAATATCTGGTTATAGACGGCTATGGAAGCTGTGTGGACGGGGAGTATATCAATAACAGAAAATCTATGGATATTGCGGTTGATGCAGACCGGCTTCAGCGGCTGATAATACAAAAAGATAAAGCAGGTGCGCTTACGTTTCTGGAGGATTTGTTTGTAAATCATGTAAACAGGGAACTGGAGGCAGATGCACTTTTACAGATGTGTCTGCGGATAGCCGGCATCATCCACGGCATCCGGGAAGAGTATAAGCTGGCTGGCAGGGGAGGAAAGCATCATCTGTATCATCTGATTGAAGAGATGAATCATGCGGAAGATATTGTTCAGATAAAATCTGTTTTCAGCGGGGAAATTATGGATATCATTGACAGCATCCATACGGAAGAATCCCATTACACGCCTGTGATTAAGCAAATTCTGGCAGAGGTCAGAGAGAATTATCGGGAAGATATGAATCTGAAGACACTTGCTTATAAATATCACATGAATACATCTTATCTGGGACAGGTTTTCCAGAAAGAGGTAGGCTGTTCTTTTGCACAATATCTGAGCAATACCAAAAACAGTAAGGCGAAAGATCTGATTTTAAGTACCAATATGCGCATAAATGATATTGCAAAGGAAGTAGGTTATCCGGATACCAGTTACTTCTACCGTAAATTCAAGCAGTGTTATGGGGTGTCTCCAGCATCCCTGCGAGAAATAAAGAAATATTAGCCGGAAAGATGTCTGGACATAAAGCAGTTTTAAACCACGCTCTAGAAAAAGTACAAGAAACCTAAAAGTTTTCAACTATATTCCAATTCTGTTAAATGATATAGTAAAGGTATCAAATAACAAGGGAGGGAATAACATGGGAAACAAAAATGGGAAATTTATAAGCCGTTTAAAAGCGAATAAAGAGCTGTTGTTTTTAAGCCTGCCGGGCGGCATATGGTTTCTGCTGTTTACCTATCTGCCGCTGTTTGGGATTTTAGTTGCTTTTAAAAAGTTCCGAATAGCAGACAACGGCGGGTTTTTTAAAAGTCTGATTGAGAGTGAATGGGTAGGATTTGAAAATTTTAAATTCCTGTTCGCAAGCGGGGATGCAGCCAGAGTATTTTTAAATACAGTCTTGTATAATCTGGTATTTATCATACTGGGAGTGGTGCTTCCGGTTCTGGTAGCCCTGCTGCTCAATGAGATCCGTAACAAAGGCATGGCTAAGATTTATCAAAGCGCCATGTTCCTGCCATATTTTTTATCCTGGGTTGTGGTCAGCTACTGTCTTTTCGCATTCTTAAACCCGGAAAAAGGTTTTATCAACAATATCCTGCAGCAATATGGAAAAGAAGGGATTTCCTGGTATACGGAAAAATCCTGGTGGCCATTTCTGATTATCCTGATGAGCCAATGGAAAGGAATCGGATACAATACGGTGGTCTACCTGGCATCGATCTGCGGGATAGATAAGACATATTATGAGGCTGCAGTCCTGGATGGAGCAACAAAGTGGCAGCAGATCAAATTCATTACGTTACCCCTGTTAAAACCAGTCATAACTATTTTATTAATCATGTCAATCGGAAAAATATTCAATGCAGATTTTGGCCTTTTCTACCAGCTGCCGAAAAATTCAGGTGCGCTGTTCGACGTGACGAATGTTCTGGATACCTATATTTTCAGGGCGCTGCGCGCTAATGGAGAGATTGGTATGAGTTCTGCAGCGGCATTGTTCCAGTCAACGGTAGGATTTGTATTGATTATGGCTGCAAATAAAATCGTTTCCAAAGTGGACAGCGATAATGCACTATTTTAAGGGGGGAATAAAATGTTTGCCGGATATAATGAAGCGAAACTTGAGAAAAAGATACAGAAAATAGAAGCAGAACAGTGTAAATATAACAAAGTGAAGAAACCCGCCAATGTAGTCTTTAACATTATTCTGAGTGCACTCTCCCTGTTTTGTGTCATACCGTTTATTTTTGTTATGATCATTTCTTTTACGGATGAAAAAATTCTGGCTGTGAATGGTTATCAGTTCTTTCCGGAAAAACTGAGCCTTTATGCATATCAATACATCATCAGTGCCGGTGAAAATATCATACGCAGCTATGGAGTTACCATTTTTGTTACTGTAATCGGAACGATTATCGGCCTTTTACTGACAGGTACATATGCATATGCCCTTTCCAGAAAAACTTACGCTTACCGAAAGTTTTTTACTTTGGTAATTACAGTGCCAATGCTGTTCAGCGGCGGAATGGTTGCAAATTATTTAGTTGTTTCTAAATTCCTGATGCTGAAAGATACGGTATGGGCATTGATTTTACCGCTATGTCTGAATACATTTAATGTCATTGTGCTGCGCACCTTTTTTAAGACCAGTATTCCGGATGCAGTTGTTGAATCTGCGAAAATAGACGGGGCATCCGAATGGAAACTTTTCTTCAAAATTGTGATCCCAATGGCACTGCCGGGGCTTGCTACAATAGGTTTATTTCTCACCCTTGCATACTGGAATGACTGGTTTTGCGCCATGATGTATCTGGACGGGAAAGAAATCATGCCGCTGCAATACCTGCTGATACAGATCGAAAATTCCATTGACTGGCTGGCAAGCAATAAATCCATGATGGGTGTTGACGGGATACAGGCAGCAGCCAATCTGCCTAAAGAGACCATCAAAATGGCAATCGTGGTAATTTCCACTTTGCCAATTATCTTTGCTTACCCATTCTTCCAGAGATATTTTATCAATGGGTTGACGATTGGTGCAGTAAAAGAATAGTCAACATCGAATTTATAACGCTGCGAGCAGCGGGGCAATTGTTCTTTGCTTCTGCTCCGGTTATCGCTCGCGGGAATGAAAAAGACGATTGATACGTGTAGAAATGTAAATAACCACATGGCTGTGGACGAAGAAAGGGACAGGAATTATGAAATTAAATAAAATCAAAAAAGCAGCAGCAATTATCACTGCAGGAGCGCTGGTTCTGGGAATGGTTTCGGGGTGCGGAAGTAAGGAAACAGCAAAAGGAACAGACGGGGAAGACGTGGTAACACTCATATGGTATCAGGATGGGGATGCGCAGAAAGATACCCCTCAGGTGCTGGAAAAAGTAAATGAGTATACAAGAGAAAAAATAGGGGTGGAGATCAAGATCAACAATATCGGCTGGGGTGATTATAACCAGAAGATGCAGGTAGTCATTAATACAGGGGATAACTGGGACATGGCATTTACCAGTTCCTGGGCAAATGATTACCTACAGATGGCTCAAAAGGGTGCATTCCTGCCTCTTGACGATTACCTTCAAAAAGAAGGAAAAGAAATGTATGAGAAAATTGACAAACGGTTCTGGGATGCGGCTAAGATAGGCGGTGTAACCTATGGTGTTCCAAATGAAAAAGAGATCGGTAGCTATCCAATGTGGGTATTTACCAAAGAATATGTGGATAAATATGATATACCGGTTGAAGATATCCATACATTAGAAGATCTGGAGCCATGGCTGAAGCTAATTAAGGAAAAAGAACCGGAAGTGGTACCCTTATATTTGATTAAGAGCTTTACTGCCCCCACCTATATGGATAAAATTCAGGATCCTGTAGGAATTGAGTATGGGGATGAGTCATTGACGGTGAAAAACCTGTTTGAAACGGATCAGATGAAAAGTACATTGGAGACATTAAGAAAGTATTATCTGGCGGGGTATATCAATAAAGATGCCGCAACTGCAACAGATGACAAATCAGTGAAACGGTTCGTGACAAAAGGAGATGGCCAGCCCTATGCAGAAGTAGTCTGGGGAAGAGACCTTGGATATGAAGTAGCAACTTCACCCATTATGGATATGCAGGTTACCAATGCTTCGGCCAGAGGTTCCCTGACAGCAATATCAAAGAACTGCAAATACCCTGAAAAAGCAGTGGCATTTTTAAATCTGGTCAACACGGATGAATATTTGAGAAATCTCCTGAATTATGGAATTGAAGGTGTACATTATGAAAAGGTTCCGGTATCGGCAGAAGAGAAAGAGGCCGTGAAAGGAAAGTCATATGTATATGACAATAAAGTAAAACTGATTGAAGAAAAAAGAAAAGATTACTCCGTTCCTTACTGGATTCAGGGTGGAATGTTCAATACTTATGTGCAGGATACGGAGCCAGCAGATAAATGGAGTACGTTTAAAGAGTTTAACGACCAGGCGGTTAATGCTCCCTCCTTTGGGTTTGATTTTGATTCTGAACCGGTGAGTACGGAGATTGCAGGATTCCGGAATATTCTGGATGAGTTCGGACCTTCCCTGTTCACCGGAAGTGTTGATCCTTCTGAATATCTGCCGGAGCTGCAGAAAAAGCTGGAGGCGACAGGATTACAGAAGGTAATTGATGAAATGCAGAGGCAGATTGACGAATGGAAGGGGAAAGTGGCAAAATAACCCTATGCAAAAGGCAAAGCCTCCAAATTTCTCCTGAATCCAGATAAAGTACCATTGAGGTATTAGTAAACTTGGTTTATAATATAAGTATTAACAAAATCATAACGAAGGGTTACAGGGTTTACAAAATATAATTCAGGAGGAAAAACCTATGGTTACACAGATGTTACAGGATAACTTCAGAATGCGAAGGCTGGGAGAAGGGGAATGGCTGCCTGGTGTTGTACCGGGTACGGTTTACACCGATTTACTTTTAAACGGGGAAATGGAAAATCCATTCTGGAAAGACAATGAGGAAAAGGCGCTAAAACTTATGGAATATGACTATGAGTACAGCACCATGTTCCAGGTGGATTCCGGAGTGTATGAAAAAGAAAGGGTATTACTACGGTTTGACGGGCTGGATACCATTGCTGATGTTTATGTAAATGGAGAACTGGCTGGATCGGCATATAATATGCACCGAATCTGGGAATTTGACGTAAAGAAGCTGTTAAACCCGGGACAGGACAATGAACTGCATGTAGTGCTGCATTCCCCTTTGAAGTATATCCGGGAAGCATTTGCAACCTCTCCCACAAGGGGATCTGAAGACGCTATGGATGGATTTGTCCATATCCGAAAGGCGCATTGTATGTTTGGATGGGACTGGGGCGCACACCTGCCGGATGCGGGTATATTTAGACCGGTCAGGCTGATTGGCGTTGACCGTGCCCGGATTGACAGCGTTTATATTACCCAGATTCACCAGGAAGGGAAAGTTCGTCTTCAGATCCGGGTGGAAGAAGATAAGCGTGACAGCCTTGAAACTACATATGAAGTGAAGGTGACAGATCCCCATGGTAATTCCAGGGACTATTATAATTCACCGAATGTAATCACTATTGAAGAGCCCCAGCTATGGTGGCCAAACGGATATGGTGCTCAGGATTTATATGAACTGGAAGTTACTCAAAAAACCGGTGATACCGTGACGGATTCCTGGAAACGCAGAGTCGGGCTTAGAACCATGACCATGCATATTGAAAAAGACCAGTGGGGTTCCTGTTTTGCACACCGGGTAAACGGGATTTCTATTTTTGCAATGGGAGCAGATTATATTCCCGAAGACCATCTCCTTGGAAGAGTGAACAGTAAAACAACGAGAAATCTTCTGGAACAGTGCAAAGCGGCGAACTTCAATGCGGTCCGTGTCTGGGGAGGCGGATACTATCCCGAAGACTGGTTTTATGATATCTGCGATGAATTGGGGCTTATAGTGTGGCAGGACTTTATGTTTGCCTGTGCCGTGTATGATCTTACACCGGAGTTTGAAGCGAATATCCGTCAGGAATTTATCGATAATATTAAGAGATTGCGTCATCATGCATCACTTGGGCTGTGGTGCGGTAACAACGAGATGGAGCTGTTTGTCAAAGAAGGCAACTGGGTGAGCAGACACTCGGAAGTAAGGGACTATATTCTAATGTACGAACGTATCATACCGGAACTTTTAAAAGAATATGATCCGAATACATTTTACTGGCCTGCAAGTCCTTCCTCGGGGGGATCTTTTGATGAACCAAATGATCCAAACAGGGGAGATGTGCACTACTGGGAAGTTTGGCATGGTAATAAACCATTTTCCGAATACCGGAAGCATTATTTCCGATACGCTTCCGAATTTGGTTTTCAGTCATTTCCAAGTGTCCGTACCATAGAAACGATAACCGATGATCCCAGAGATCTGAATATCTTTTCCTATGTAATGGAAAAGCATCAGAGAAATTTCGGTGCAAATGGGAAGATTATGAATTATCTCCAACAGACCTACCGATATCCCTACAGTTTTGAAACGGTAATCTACGCCTCCCAATTACTTCAGGCAGATGCGATCCGTTATGGTGTGGAGCATTTCAGGCGAAACAGAGGGCGCTGTATGGGAGCGATTTACTGGCAGCTCAATGACTGTTGGCCGGTGGCATCCTGGGCATCCATTGATTACTGCCAGAGATGGAAAGCACTTCATTATTATGCAAAACGGTTTTTTAATCCACTGATGATTTCCTGTGAGGAAGAAGGTCTTTTAACGCAGGATGCCGATATGAACCGGGAGCATTATCAGATAAAAAAGTCAATTCATTTAAATGTTGCAAATGAAACAAGAGAGGAAGAAAACGTAACGGTTCAATGGCAGTTGAGAGACGCCGGTGCTGCGGTACTAAGAGAAGAGACATGTGATATTACGGTCCCGGCACTGACAAGCATATGGCTGGACAAGCAAGAGCTTCCCAAGGTAGATATGTTTACAGAATATGTCAGCTATCAGTTGCTGAAAAATGGAGAAGTTATATCAGAGGGAACGGTGATTTTTTCGCTTCCCAAATATTTTAAATACCAGGATCCCCAGCTTACATGCCGGGTGGAGGATGGGGAAATCATCGTGACAGCAAAAACATATGCAAAAAATGTGGAGATTTTAAACCAGATGGAAGACCTTATATTATCCGATAATTATTTTGATATGAACGCCGGAGAAAAGCGGATCAGGATAATCAGCGGAAAGCCGGATAAACTACGGCTTAGAAGCGTTTATGACATCGGATGATGGAAAATTATCACCCCCAGAGTCAAAAACCCCGCTGTTTGCAGCAGGGTTTTTGTACTCCGTTCCGGTTGTTGCCCGCGGAAATAAATTTGTCAAGGGCTAAAAGTTGACATAATTTTTTTGATATCTGAATATTTGAGAGCCATAATGTGAATCATTCTATTAAACAAATTAATAGGAGGATGAACGTTATGGCTCTTAATAAAGTAGAAATTTGTGGTGTGAATACATCAAAGCTTCCCCTTTTAAACAACGAAGAAAAAGATGCACTTTTTGCCCGGATTCAGGAGGGCGATGAAGAAGCAAGAGAACTATACATCAAAGGAAACTTAAGGTTGGTATTAAGTGTAATTAAACGTTTTTCAAGCAGCAATGAAAATGCGGATGATTTGTTTCAGATAGGCTGTATTGGCCTGATTAAAGCGATTGATAATTTTGACTCCACCTTAAATGTAAAATTTTCTACTTATGCGGTTCCGATGATCATCGGCGAGATCCGCAGATACTTAAGGGATAATAATTCGATCAGGGTAAGCAGGTCGCTTAGAGACACGGCTTACAAGGCAATTTATGCAAAAGAAGGCTATATGAAAAAGCATTTAAAGGAGCCTACCATTAATGAGATTGCTGATGAGATTGGAATTGCAAAAGAAGATATTGTATTTGCCATGGATGCGATCCAGAGTCCGGTCAGCCTTTATGATCCGGTTTATACGGAAGGCGGAGATACTCTTTATGTAATGGACCAGATCAGTGATAAGAAGAATAAAGAAGAAAACTGGGTGGAATCCATCTCCTTAAATGAAGCGATTAAAAGGCTGAATGAACGGGAAAGGCATATTATCGAACTGCGGTTCTTCCAGGGAAAAACACAAATGGAAGTAGCAAATGAAATTAATATATCCCAGGCCCAGGTAAGCCGTCTGGAAAAGAATGCATTAAAGAGCATGAAGAACTATTTGAGATAAATAAGGTGGGGGTATTCCCCATAATATCAGGCATGAAGGTGAGCACATGGAATCTATTTGGAGTAAAACAGCAGAAGTAACAGCGATGCCGTCCCTTGCGGATAACCTGGAAACAGAGGTGGCTGTAATCGGCGGAGGTATGGCAGGGATATTAATTGCATATTTTCTACAGCAGGAAGGCAAAAAAGTAATTGTATTTGAAGCATCCAGGGTAGGAAGCGGGCAGACGAAGAATACAACTGCTAAGATTTCATCCTCTCATAACCTGATCTACCACAAGCTGATTAGTGAACTGGGGATTGAGAAGGCGAGACAATATGCACTTGCAAATCAGAAAGCGATCAAGGCTTATCAAAATCTGATTGATAAATATCAGATTCACTGTCATTTTCAGGAACTGCCGTCCTATCTTTATTCGGTATCCAAATCAGAGAGTCTGGAAGCAGAGGTTAAAGCGGCACAGAAATTGGGGATACACGCAGAATTCACGACACAGACAGAACTGCCCTACCCAGTTGCAGGAGCAGCAAAATTTTATGGTCAGGCGCAGTTTCACCCGTTAGAATTTCTGGATGCAATAATAAAAGAACTTACGATTTACGAAAATACAAAAGTAAAAAGTGTGGAGGGACGGGAGATCGTTACCGACTCCTATGTAATCCATGCGGAACAGATTGTATTTGCCACACATTACCCGTTTATCAATGTTCCGGGATATTATTTTATGCGGATGCACCAGGAGAGAAGCTATGTACTGGCTCTTGAAAATGCAGTCCGTTTAGACGGTATGTATCTGGGAGTTGATAAAGATAACAGCTTTTCTTACCGCAATTACGAGGACCTGCTTTTAATTGGAGACAGCGGTCACCGTACAGGGGAAAATAAAGCAGGAGGATGTTATCAGAAACTGTGGGAAGAAGCTTCTAAATACTGGCCCGAAAGCCGTGTATTCGCTTCCTGGTCTGCACAAGATTGTATGACTTTGGATGGGATTCCCTATATCGGGCAGTATTCCAGCCAGACTCCGGACTGGTATGTAGCAACTGGATTTGGAAAGTGGGGAATGACTTCCTCTATGGTTTCCGCAATGCTGATATCCGATTTGATTATGAAGCGGGAAAATCCTTTTATGGAGGTATTTTCTCCCCAGCGTTTCCACCTGTCTGCTTCTGCTAAGAATGTAGTTACGGATGGATATAAGGCAGCAAAGGGCATTTTGTATGAAAATCTTAAGATACCCAAAGAGAATATCGAAGAACTTCCGCTGTCACATGGCGGGATTGTAGAATACGAAGGGAAAAAAGCCGGTGTCTATAAAAATGCAGAAGGGGAAGTATTTATCGTGGATACCAGATGTCCCCATCTGGGATGCCAGTTAGAATGGAACCCGGATGAACTGTCTTGGGACTGTCCCTGTCACGGATCCCGGTTTGATTACAAAGGGAACCTCATAGACAATCCGGCACAAGAGAATCTAAGTACGGAGTAAATACAAAAAGGGGAATAAAAATGAAAAAGATCCGGCAGTATCTGACTATACCCAGAAAAAGTTTCCATGGGGAGAAAAAGAAAAAAAGTTTTTTTGAAGGATGGTATTTGAAGCATCAGGCGGGGAGCGAATCCTTAAGTTTTATCCCGGCTTTTCACATCGATGAACAAGGAAACCGTTCGGCTTCCATTCAGGTTATAACCAATGATGAATCCTTTTACACAGAGTTTCCGGCTGAGTACTTTTATGCCAGTCCTATAAACTTTTATTGCCGGATCGGAAAAAACACCTTTTCCGAAAAAGGAATCATACTGGATATTAAAACGAAGGACTTAAGGGTGATCGGAAAGATAAGATACGGTGAACTGAGAACTCCCAGAAAGGACATAATGGGACCGTTTCGGTTTGCACCGTTTATGCAGTGTAATCATGGTGTACTCAGCATGCATCATGAATTGACGGGAACGGTTGTTGTTAATGGACACAGGTATGATTTTTCAGGCGGTACCGGTTATATAGAAAAAGACTGGGGAAGCAGTTTCCCAAGTGAATATTTTTGGACTGCGTGCAGCTGGAATGGCGGTGCCGCCGGAGACCTGATGCTGTCTCTGGCAAAAATACCTTTTTTAAAAGGAAGTTTTACCGGATGTATCTGCTGTATAATGCATGGTGGTAAAGAGTACCGGCTGGCTACCTACCGGGGGGTTCGGATCCTGATTTTTAACGATCAGGAGGCACTGATCCGCCAGGGTAAATACTGGCTTCATGCCGAAGTCATTAAGCAGAATCCCTCTGATCTGAAAGCTCCAGTCAAGGGCAGCATGGGCAGGGCAGTGAAAGAGAGCTTAAGCTGTGAAATGCGATACCGTTTTTGGAAAAGGGATGAATTAATCTTTGATGTTATCAGCCCTCAGGCAAGCCTGGAAGTAATGAAGGATAAAGTATGGAACAAAAAGCGTTCCATACTTTCTATTGAAGCAGTACCGCAGACCTGTCTGCGGTATGCAAGGGGTATAAGCTTGAAAGTTTCCTGTATCTGTAAAAGCAGGAAGTAAAAATGCAGCGGCGAAATGGAAGAAAACAGCAGGAGCAAGCGGATATCAGGTGTACCGTGTAACCTCTAAATCATAAGACCTATTATGGATCTTATAGTGCAATTAAGAAAGTTACCGTAAAATAATCGTTTCATAGCTAACGGGCCATTGTCTGTGTATCATGTACAGGCAGTGGCTCCTTTCCGTCTGATACCCCGTAGAATAGACCTTTACGCTTTCTGCTTCGGCGGGTATAATAGAACAGGCAGACAGATAAATCTGTCAGAAAAAAGTCCGGAAGGTGATTGCAGAATGAATACAATGAGAATTACACAATGTCTCTTTCAGGACGGAACATTCCATACTCTGAAAGAAGAAGGGGAGAGTTACCGTTATATGGGAGTTACCGATGGCAAAATCAGCTATCTTGGCGATTTAAAACCACATGGGTATGAAAAAGAGATTTCCCTGGAGGGCGGGCATATCTATCCGTCAATGACAGATGGGCATCTGCATCTGATGTATACCATGGTGCTGGGTGCAGACAGTATTACGGTGTGCCATATTCAAAACGGCAGAATATCTCCCGATAATCTGGACGCTGCAGGAAAGCTGATAAGGGAAGAATGCAGGAAGAGAACCGGGCAAAACATACTTGTGGCGAATCAATACATTGCCTCCGCGATGGCAGAAAAGCGGCTTCCCAACAGACAGGAACTGGATGACTGGGCGGATGGAAAAAAAATCGTTGTTTACAATATAGACGGGCACAGCAGCAGCATGTCAACAGCACTGCTAAAAGAACTGCATATTTACAAAGAGGGTCATACCGGGATTCTGACAGGCATAGACCACGAAAATATCCAGGGACCGGTGATGGAGCTGATTGGAAAATCAGTGACGCCTGCTGCCTGGGCAAGAGGTGTTGGAAGCTTTACCAATCTCTGTATAAAATATGGAATCGGCACCGTCTGTGCAATGGATGGAAATGGGGATGAAAAAAGGGATAAACAAACAGAGCTTTTGGCTAAAATAGCGTCCCATATGGAAATTGGTGTACGCCTCTATCCCCAGTTTATGGACTTAAACAAGGCTCGTTCATACCGCAGATATCAGAAGACACCCCGGGTTGGAGGATGCGGACAATGGGAAATGGACGGCTCAGTTGGTTCCCGCAGTGCAGCGTTTTACAGCCCTTATAAAGACTCAAATAAGTGCAGCGACTGCTATTATAAAGCAGAAGAGATCACTGAAAAATTAATAGAAGCAGACGCAGCAGGATTCCAAATCAGCAGCCATGCAATAGGGGAAAAGGCAATAGACATTCTGCTGGACGGTTATGACCGTTTTTGCCCGAGGCGGATGCACCGCATAGATCATTTTGAATTTCCCTCAAAAGAAGCTGTAAAGCGCGTTATGGATAAGAACTTGGCATTGGTCGTACAGCCAGGTTTTGCCTGGATGGATCAATATTATTTGAAAAGCTACAAGCAGGCATTGACGGACAGCGTGATCCGGCAGCAGATTCCACTTCGCACGTTGATGGAAAATGGAATCTGCATCTGCGGCTCCAGTGATGCTCCGGTACAGAGTATCAATCCCTTTATCCAGATGCTTGGTATGATTGATTATACCATACCGGAAGAATCCTTGAACATGTACCAGGCGCTTTGTACCTATACCAGGAACCCGGCGAAAATGCTGGGGGAAGAAAAGGAATTGGGGACATTAGAAGTGGGAAAACGGGCAAACTTCATGGTGTCGGACCGGGATCTGTTAAAACTTAACAAAGACAATATCACGCAGGCAGAAATGAAAAGCCTTTATCTGGATGGGAAAAAGTGTAAAGAAAAAAAGGGCACAATCTTAGAACTTGCCAGGATGATGGCAGGCAGAAAACACAAAATATAGAAACAAAGAACTATTAAATAGGAAGAAACACCGGATAAATGGAAGCGTTTTGCATTCATTTATAATTCCAGGAAATAATAAAAATATCAGTAAAAACAGAAAGGTTTCATGAGTTAGCATTTTACTACTTTATCTTAATACAATCTTAATGGAAAATCATTAATATATATGCATTTTTAATATAGAAAACAGATAAATTATCACCGCCTTAACGGATAGTTTATTATAATTAGAACTTGCAGCAGGATGATTTTTTGTTAAAATTTTAAAGTGCATATAAGAGCGTAAGCTGTCGAAAAGCAATTTTAAACACGCTCCAGATGGAAAGGACATAAATAAAATGCTGAAGCTATTGTATAAAAGATTAACTCAAACCCAGATGATTGCAGTTGGGTTTCTTACCATCATATTGGCGGGAGCTCTTCTTTTGACCCTTCCGATTTCCAGCAAGGATGGCCAGATGACGAATTTCCTGGATGCTTTTTTTACAGCAACTTCAGCTTCCTGCGTTACCGGACTGGTTGTGAATAATACAGTGGAAAAATGGTCATTGTTTGGACAGCTGGTTATCCTTGGTATGATTCAGATCGGTGGACTGGGCTTCATGACCATAGGCGTATTTTTTTCTATTATATTAAGAAGAAAAATAGGACTTAGAACCAGAGGGATTCTGCAGGAAAGTGTAAATACCATGCAGATTGGCGGTATTGTACGTCTGGCTAAAAAGATTATTATTGGTACGGTCTTTTTTGAAGGGCTGGGAGCGATCTTATTAAGCATTCGGTTTATACCGGAGTTTGGAGTGCTGCGGGGCAGTTTTTACGGGATATTCCATTCCATTTCCGCATTCTGTAATGCCGGATTTGATCTGATGGGAAAAGAAATCCCCTATGCTTCCTTTACAGGGTATTATGATGACTGGATTATAAACCTGACGATTATGACATTAATCGTTGTGGGAGGTATCGGCTTTCTGGTATGGGATGATGTATGGACTCATAAATGGAAATTCCGGCAATATAAACTCCATACGAAAATTGTAATATCGGCAACGTTTGTTTTGATATTCGGAGGGGCAGTATTATTTTACTTATTTGAAAACAGTCATCTCATCAGTGATATGTCACCCAGCGGTAAAATATTAAGTTCCCTGTTCAGCTCGGTTACGGCGAGAACTGCAGGCTTTAATACGGTGGATACGGCAGCACTTCAGGACAGCAGCAAGCTGCTCACCATTGTACTGATGTTCATCGGCGGAAGCCCGGGGTCTACCGCAGGAGGCATCAAAACGACTACTCTGGTAGTTATGATCTTCTATTTAAGGGAAAATATTACACAGAACCGCTGTTGTAATATCTATGGCAGAAGATTAAGTGATGATGTGATTAAGAAAGCAAGCGCCGTATTGTGCACCAACCTGTTTCTGTCGATCGGTGCCGTTATACTGATCACTGCTATACAGCCGATACCCATGTCAGATGTTTTGCTTGAGGTATTTTCAGCAATTGGTACCGTTGGAATGTCTACGGGAATTACCAGGGATTTAAATGCATTTTCAAAGATAATCATTATTTTCCTCATGTACTGCGGGCGAATCGGCAGTTTGTCGTTTGCATTGTCATTACGGGGAAATAAGAAAACAACGCCGGTAGTTCAGCCGGTTGAACAAATTACCATAGGATAAAGGAGCAGGTGATACAAATATGAAGACAATACTAATCATTGGAATGGGCAGATTTGGACATCATTTATGTATTAATTTTTCAAAAATGAATAATGAGGTTATGATTATCGATAAGGATGAAGATAAGGTATCGGATCTTCTTCCCTATGCAACGACGGCAAAGGTGGGCGACTGTACCAATGAGGAGGTTTTAAAAAGCCTTGGAATCAGTAATTTCGACCTGTGTTTTATCTGCATCGGTTCTAATTTCCAGAGCAGCCTGGAGATTACCAGCCTGGTAAAAGAAATGGGCGGCAAATATGTTGTCAGCAAAGCAAACAGGGATATTCATGCCAAGTTCCTTCTTCGAAACGGAGCAGATGAGGTCGTTTATCCGGACCGTGATATCGCTGAGAAGATTGCAGTTCGCCATAGTGCCAATCACGTATTTGACTATGTGGAGTTGACAGAAGGGTATTCCATTTTAG